>JBCCBF010000274.1:0-3952 GCA_039814445.1 Pseudomonadota bacterium | reverse complement strand
GTCCAGATCACGCTCGCTGGCATGGGCCGATAGGGCAACCAAGGGCGTTTCCCGCCAGCGGCTGTCTTGCTTGAGCTTATGGGCCAATTCAAACCCACTCATCCCAGGCATTTCGATGTCACTGACAATCGCGTCAAACAACTCACCGCTGTTACAGATATCCAGAGCCTCGCCCGCGCTATCCACGGTGGTTACCGCATAGCCAGCCGCCACCAACAGTGGCCGCATGAGGTTGCGGAAAAATGGGCTATCATCAACCAGCAAAATGCGTTTTTCCGCAGAGAGGGTTTCCGCGACCCGCGGCCGGGCTGAGAACCAATCGGCAAAGGCTTGGTTGAGGAAAAAGCCCACATCAATCACTTCGGTCGCCTGGCCCGAGATGATCGCACTGCCCACAAGGCCATCGCGTTCGGGGGCCAATTGCACTTTGATCGTATCTTCCACAATATCGACGATCTCATCGACTACTAAGCCCATGGACCGGTCATCATCGGCAAACACCAGGATAGGGTGGCGGTCTGCCTTGGAGAAATCGTGGTTGTCATCATATGGGATCAACGGCATCAGCTGACCGCGATATTGGATAACCGGCGACCCGCTAGAATATTCAATGCGGCTGGTGTCCACATCTTCCAACCGGGCGACCAGGGCCAGGGGCACGGCTTTGGGCGTATCATTGCCCGCACGGAACATGAGCAACGAGGTGATGTCTTCACGATTACGCTGCTTTTGCTCGTCTTCGGCCAGCATATCGCTTTTGGATACCGCGATCTCGCCCGTGGTGTTGGCGATACCGTTGGGATCCAAAATCATGATCACGCTGCCATCACCCAGAATGGTGTTGCCTGAGAAGATCTCAATATGGCGCAGCACCGGCGAGACGGGCTTGACCACAATTTCCTCGGTGTCAAACACCTGGTCGACAATGATGCCGAAGATGTAATTACCCACCTGGCTCACCACAATATAGCTGTCAGCCCCCGCTGCCATGATCTCTTCAGGCGACATGCCGGCCTCTTCGAAGCCCAACAGCGAACGCAAAGACACCAAGGGTAACAAGCGGTTGCGCAAACGCAGCACGGGCGTGCCTTTAATCCGCTCAATTTTATGGTCACTGGTGGCTGAGGTGCGCACCAGCTCCAAGACACTGATTTGGGGGATCGCAAAGCGCTCTTCGTTGCAGGCCACAATGAGGGCCGAGACAATCGCCAAGGTCAGCGGGATCTTGATCGTGAAAACAGACCCTTTACCCTCTTGCGAGGATAAATCGATGGTCCCGCCGATGCGCTCGATATTCGTGCGCACCACATCCATGCCCACACCGCGCCCTGAGACTGATGTGACCGCCTCTGCGGTGGAGAAACCGGCCCGGAAGATCAGCTGCTGGACCTGTTGGTCGGTCATCGCGTCTAGCTCAGAGGCGCTTACCAGCTGATTGGCAATCGCTTTGGCTTTAATCTTATCGAGCGGCAGGCCTTTACCATCATCACTGATCTCGATGATGATATGCCCGCCCTCATGATAGGCATTTAGGTTGATGCGACCGGTGTCTGACTTCCCGGCACGCCGGCGCTCTTCCAGGGATTCAATGCCATGATCTGCACTGTTGCGGATCATATGGGTCAGCGGGTCACGGATCAGCTCGATCACCTGACGATCCAGCTCGGTCTCCTGACCGTTCATCACCAGCTCGATCTTTTTATTCAGCTCGTGGCTTAGGTCCCGCACAATACGCGGCAGCTTAGCCCAGGCGGTACCGATCGGCTGCATCCGGGTTTTCATCACCCCGTCTTGCAGCTCAGACACCACCTGGTTCAGCCGCTGGAGCGGCGTGTTAAATTCACTATCCTTCTGCTGCCGTAAAATCTGCAACAGCTGGTTACGGGTCAGCACCAACTCACTGACCATGGTCATGAGGGTTTCAAGAACCTCCACATTGACCCGAATGGATTGATTGGCGATCGAACTCTGGGCACCACCACCACCACCGGCCGCTTCGGCAGCAACCGGCAGTGAGGCTGGCTTGTTAGCATCGGCCTTCGTGCCTTCTTCCAGCCGCTGGGCGACTTCATCCACCAAGCCCTTAGCCCCGGCTGGGGTATCCACCCCTTCCCCGGATCGATCTGGGTACAACTGATGAATATCGTCAGGGTCAGTACCGTCACCGTCAGCACTGGCGTCGCCAGCATCACCGCCCGGCTGGGCTGTGGGGTCGGCCGCCGCCGCCATAGCCGCCAATTCATCTGGGCCGGGCGCTGCGTTAAACGCGGCTTCTAACTCAGCCTCAATCTCAGCCTGGGTTTTACCTGTCGGGCCGGTGGCCTCGTCAGCGGGGTCAGCCGCCACGGCCATGGCCATGGCGTCCACATCGGCGGCGGTGATCTCATCCTCAGCCCCAGACACGGCACCGGCATCACCACCTTCAGCCATGGTATCGAGGCGCGTGATCAGATCATTATCATCGCCCGCAGGCTCAGATTCTGTTTGTTCCAGCACGGTAAGAATGGCTTTGATCTGGTCCAGGCTTTCCAGGATTAGGGATACCGCCTCGGGCGTCACGGTCATCTCACCGCTACGGAACTTGCCCAAGATATTCTCACCCGAATGGGCCAAGCGCTCGAGACGCGGTAAGCCTAAGAACCCACAAGTGCCCTTAATGGTATGGACCAGCCGAAAGATATTCGACAACAACGCGGGGTCGTTCGGGTTCTTCTCCAGATTGACCAACTCCAAATCGAGCGTTTCCATGCTCTCATTGGTTTCGGTCAGAAACTCGCTGAGTAGATCATCCATTACCAAACTTCCCCATCACGCTGCCTGGTCAGCACAACCCACAAAGCCATTGCCGCGGCTTGCGGGTTTATAGTACCGCACGTCAACCCTGCGGCAAGGCAGCGCGTAACGCCCAATTGTTTTAACGTAGTAAACGCTATTTCGCCGGGCCAGACGATCATTGAAAGCAGTTTTCCGCCCGCAGCGTGATGCCTATGGCAGCATCGCAACAAGCGATCAGCCCTATGCGCGGCCGTTTCAGCCCAGATTATATGTACTGAACACACCATCAGCGCTGCCCCAAATGCAGATCAAGACGGTCCGTGCTCACCGGATCAAAGGTTAGGAAAAACCCAAATTGGCGCAAGGCAACACCGGTCAAGTAGCTGTGCACCGTGCGCACGGTCAAATCCTCAATCACCGCGCCCTCACCCAGGGCGGCGCGGCTCTGATCGGACAAACCAGGATCACGCCCCATCAACCGAAACGTCACGCGCATGCGCTCTTCCTGACAGGCCAGCTCAATCTTACCGCGCGGCAGGGCTTCTTCGGCTGATAACAGCACTAGGGCCATCACCTTGGCCACCGCGGCTGGTTCCCGCTCAAACGGCACCACGAGATAACGCGGCCAGTCGAGCTCTGTCTTTCCCAGTTTAAAGAGATTGCCGGCCGCCTCACGGGCATCATTGACCGAAATGCGGCTTTTGCCTGCCCCACTCCCATAGGCCAGGCGATAGAAGGCCAAGCGATTTGCCGCCGATAGGGCCGAGCCGCTGATCAAATGCATGGCTTCATCACGCACACTATCCCCTAGCTCAGCGATCAACTCGATACCGTTGTTTACCGCCCCCACAGGGCTGATCAGATCATGGCAGATCCGTGAGTTTAGCAACTCACTGACGCGCACCATGGATTCTAGCGCGCCCAAGGCTTGCGCGCTATCCGGCGTGGGTTCTTGCGGCTTTACTGGTTGTGACACAGGTACCGACATCAAGGCCCTTACATGGTTAGAACTGGGCAAACACCCTATTCGAAACAGCCCACCCCCGTGGCCAGGTTCACGCCGTGTGGGGTTTTCTGTTCTGGGTAACTTGAAGAACCTTGCATCGAAGTGGCAAACAGAGGGTTAATAAATCAGCACATCGTATGCGGGCATGGCTGCATTCACGATAAACAACAG
>JBCCBF010000398.1:0-2201 GCA_039814445.1 Pseudomonadota bacterium | reverse complement strand
CCGGGCAGGTTGATAACATTGCCAGGGTTTTCTGCTGGTTTGCCATCTTGGCCTTGGTTTTGGCCTTGGCCCATATGGTCGCGTGTCATACGACCGCGGAACTCATCGCCATCGTTCTTTTGACCTAAAACGCTGTTAAGCCGGGCAATCAAAAGCCCAGCGATAATGGCGAAAATGATAATTTCTACCATGAGATACGGTGCCTAACTGTGCCTAATCTGTTCCCAATCCGCGCCGATTGGATCCAAAACCAGGTCATATCACCCTTTTTCAGAACCGGCACGTAAATCTGTGTCTCGTACGAAACGTCTAGCCAGACGTCACGTTACTCCTTAGGTGGTATGAATAACAGTCTTTGCCAGCCCTAAACCCGCGATCAGGAATAAAAAGCTGATATTCATGGCTGTTTGGTGAAATTTTCTGGTGTTTTTGCGGCTTTATGGGCCAGGTAGAAACTCTTGTTGCAATGGTGTTAAGCCCACGATGCCCGCGTTGATTTTTCTTTTAGGACTGCCCCTGGCTGAAATCGCTTTGTTTGTGGTGATTGGTGATGAGATCGGGGTGTCCGGTGTTCTGCTTTGGATATTCTTTAGCGCCTTAGCCGGGATGATTTTGATTCGGGCCCAGGGTCGCCACATGATCGAACAAGCGCGTAGCACTATGGAAAAACGCGCCCAGCCCGCCGCTGAAGCCATGGCCGGGCTGGGTGCGATCTTGGGTGGTGTTTTGCTGATTATCCCTGGCTTTCTAACCGATATGATTGGCCTTGCTTTTGCCTTGCCTGGGATAGGCAAGATCACCGCGGGGTGGTTGCACCAGGGCCTGCAACAACGCGCCCAAGGTCACAGTACCGGCCCGTTCCCCGGTGGTCAAAACCCACAAGGGTCGGCACAACAATCCGGCACGCCGCCAGTTATCGACGGTGAGTTTACCGTGGTTGATGACAACACACAGGATCAAGCAGCGCCAGATAAGGACCCAGTTGATGATGGCGGGCCTGATGATCGAAAACCGGCGGGATCAAGCGGTGGCAGTGTGCCGCCCTATGGCGGTTAGCACCCGGCCCCCGATACTTTACGCTGACCGGTCGCGGTTTACTTAAAGCCGCGCGCGCGGGCTCGATGGCGGCTTCATGGTCGGTTGTGATCATCCGCCCGGTTGAGTTATCACACTGCCCGTGCTAGCTCCCCCGCCAACCCTTTCCTTCAGCCCCAAGAAAGTTAAGCCATGTCTGACATTACTGATGCCCCTGCCCCCGCCGATGGTGACACCGTCCAAGGCAAGGCTGGTGCGGGTGCCCCGCCGATCGTCATCCTCGCCCAGTACACCAAGGATTTATCCTTTGAAAACCCCAAAGCGCCCGCCAGTTTAGCCGCGGCCGCCAAGGCACCGCCCCAGGTTGAGATCAATGTGGATGTGCAAGCCAGGGATATGCAAAACGATGTCTATGAGGTGGTTTTGCGCATTGTGGCCACAGCCCGGCCAACCCCAGTGGAAGGCCAGCCCGCCCCCGCCGCTGATGAGGTGGCGTTTTTGCTCGACCTATCTTATGCCGGCTTATTCCGTCTTGAAGGCGTGAAAGAAGAACTGCGCAAGCCGGTTTTGCTGATCGAAGCACCCCGGTTGCTATTCCCGTTTGCCC
Source organism: Pseudomonadota bacterium (assembly GCA_039814445.1). Classification (GTDB taxonomy): domain Bacteria; phylum Pseudomonadota; class Alphaproteobacteria; order TMED2; family TMED2; genus TMED2. Next base: position 559 of record JBCCBF010000398.1, on the reverse strand, counting down.
GCGAAATCATGGCCAATACTTCCCGTCAGGGCGGTTTCCCACCCTTGCTGATCAACCCGGTGGATTTCACTGATTTGTATCGTCGTCAGGCAGGCCAAACACAAAATGAGCAGGCCAATGTCGAGGCTGACCCCACAGCAGCCTTAAACGAAGACAAGCCGCTCGTTTAACAAGGCCCGCTTATACCGGCCTATAAACCGGCGATTACGATGAAGAGCTAGCCTCGGATGATGGATAATCATCCGAGGCTATTGTCGTCCATAGGGCCTGTTTCATGGTGGCGACAGCCTGACGGTGAGCGGTTAATTCCGCGACCGGAACATCATGATTCCGGGCTGGCCTCACGGGTTTATCAGCGCTGGCCGCACTGGCTTTATCAGTGGCGGTGATTTGGTTTGGGTTCAGGCTTAGCCCCGGTTCGCGGCCGCCGCCCAGTTCCAAATAGACTTCGGCCAGCAATTCCGCGTCTAACAACGCGCCGTGGAGCGTGCGGTTGGAATTGTCGATCTGATAACGCCGGCATAACGCATCGAGGGAGGATTGCGCGCCTGGGAATTTG
>JBCCBF010000146.1:0-6874 GCA_039814445.1 Pseudomonadota bacterium | reverse complement strand
CTTGGCCAAGCGACTACCACGAAACCCAAACGAGCGTTCGATGAGCCTCAGTGCCCTCGCATTCTATATGTTCGCCGTCTTTACGGTCGGAAGCGGTGTGGCGGTGATCACGTCGAAGAACCCAGTGCATTCAGTGTTCTTCCTGATCTTCGCCTTTTTTAACGCCGCCGGTCTGTTTGTGTTGATGGGGGCGGAGTTCGTCGCCTTGATTTTAGTCATCGTGTATGTGGGCGCGGTGGCCGTGCTGTTCTTATTCGTGGTGATGATGCTCGATATCAACTTCGAAGAATTACGCACCGGGATGCGGCGCTATTTGATGCTGGGCGGGATTTTGGGCGTGGTGTTCTTGATGGAGCTGATCTTTGTGTTCAGCGCTGATTTAAGTGGTGCTACCGTTGATAAAGCAACGCCGGAGGACGCCCGGTCCAATACCCATGCTTTGGGCGAGGTTCTCTACACGGAGTATTTCTTTATTTTCCAACTCGCGGGGCTGACCTTGCTGGTGGCCATGATTGGGGCGATTGTCCTGACCTTGCGTAGCCGCGCTGGGGTCCGCAAACAAAACGTGGCGGATCAAATCGCGCGGCGTCCCGATGATGTGGTGGCGGTACGTAAAGTGCCCTCACGCACGGGCATTTAGGGTAAGGGCGTCGAGCATATGGAAATCGGTCTTATCCATTATCTGACAGTGGCAGCGATCCTGTTCACCTTGGGCGTGATCGGAATTTTCGCGAACCGCCGCAACGTGATTGTTATCTTGATGTCGATTGAGCTGATCTTGCTCTCGGTCAACATCAATTTCGTCGCGTTTTCCGCCTACCTAGGCAATTTGACGGGCCAGGTTTTCGCCATGTTCATCCTCACCGTGGCCGCGGCTGAGGCGGCTATCGGTCTGGCGATCTTGGTGGTTTATTTCCGCAACCGTGGGTCCATCGCGGTTGAAGATGTCAGCATGATGAAGGGCTAGGAACAGATCATGGAAGTCCTCGCCATCTTCTTACCCGGCCTGGCCGCGTTGTTTGTCGGCTTGTTTGGCAAAGCCTTGGGCGACCGCGGCTCGCAGATTGTTACCTGTGGCGCCATGACGATCGCCGCTATCTTGTCGATTGTCTTATTGTTCCGCTATGCCGGTGGCCATGACAACCCGGCATTGGACGCCAATGTTATCCATTTGCTGACCTGGATTAACTCAGGCGATCTGGAGCTTTCATGGGCCCTGCGCTTTGACACGCTGACCGCGGTCATGGTGTTCGTGGTCAATATCGTCTCCTGTTTGGTCCATTATTATTCCGTGGGCTATATGAGCCATGATCCGTCCAAGCCGCGGTTCATGGCCTATTTGAGCCTGTTTACCTTTGCCATGCTAATGCTGGTGACAGCCGATAACTTGATCCAGCTGTTCTTTGGCTGGGAAGGGGTCGGCCTTGCCTCTTATTTACTGATCGGCTTTTGGCATCATAAGGACAGCGCGAATAAAGCGTCGATCAAGGCCTTTGTGGTCAACCGGGTCGGTGACTTTGGTTTTATGCTGGGCATTCTGGCGATCTTTGCCATCTTTGGCACGGTCCAGTTCAGTGAGCTGCTCGACCCGGTCGTAATCGCCGATAAGGCCCAAATGACCTACAGCTTCTTTGGGTTTGAAGGGCACGCTTTGACCATTGCTTGTCTGTTGCTGTTTGTCGGTGCCATGGGTAAATCAGCCCAGCTGGGGCTACACACGTGGTTGCCCGATGCCATGGAGGGGCCGACACCGGTTTCTGCCTTGATCCATGCGGCGACCATGGTGACCGCTGGTGTGTTTATGCTCGTCCGGCTATCGCCCATTTTCGAATACGCGCCCACGGCCCTAATGGTGGTGGCTGTGTTGGGGGCGTGTACGGCGTTTGTGGCGGCAACGATTGGCTTAACCCAGTTCGATATCAAGCGAGTAATCGCTTACTCAACCATGAGCCAGCTGGGTTATATGTTCTTTGCCCTCGGGGTGTCGGCCTATAGCGCCGCCGTCTTCCACCTCATGACCCACGCTTTTTTCAAGGCGCTGTTGTTCTTGGGCGCAGGCTCGGTGATCCATGCCATGTCCGATGAACAGGATATGCGCAAGATGGGCGGTATCTGGCGCAAGATACCGTTTACCTACGCCATGATGTGGATTGGGTCCCTGGCCCTGGCCGGGATCCCGTTATTCGCTGGTTATTACTCTAAAGACATGGTGCTAGAAGCAGCCTGGGCGGACCAAACCGGTTTTGGACATTTTGCCTATTGGATGGGGATTGCAGCGGCGGTAATGACCGCGTTCTATTCTTGGCGTCTGATCATCATGACCTTCCATGGCAAGCCACGCGCCAATGACGATGTGATGAGCCATGTGCATGAATCGCCTCTGGTCATGACCATACCACTGGCTATCTTGGCGATCGGCGCGGTGACCGCTGGGATTATCGGCTATGAGTATTTCGTCGGCCATGACCGGGAGAATTTCTGGGGCGCATCGCTCTTTGTTCTCGCCGCGAATGACACGGTGGAGGCCGCCCATCACGTGCCGACCTGGGTCAAGAAAACACCATTGGTGGCCGCGATCCTGGGCATTCTCTTTGCTTATTTGTTCTATATGTTCAAACCGGGGCTGCCGGCCGCGGTGGTGCGCTTGGTTAAGCCGGTTCACCAGTTTGTCTTCCGTAAATGGATGTTCGATGAGCTGTACGGCAAGTTGTTCGTGGATGGCTCGTTTAAACTCGGCCGGAAGTTCTGGAAGAGTGGCGACGGGGCGGTGATCGACGGCCTTGGCCCTGATGGCATGGCAACCCTGTCAAAACGCATCGCCGGGCGCTTAAGCCAAATCCAAAGCGGTTTTGTCTACCATTACGCTTTTGCCATGTTGGTCGGGGTTATTGCCCTTGTCGCTTGGTATCTCAGCAAGCAGCCAGGGTGATTTTGTTATGTCTTGGCCGGTGTTATCGATTGTTACCTTCCTGCCGTTAGTCGGGGTTTTGTTCCTCCTCACGATCCGTGACGATGAGGCCGCCACCGCACGCAACGCACGCTGGGTCGCCCTGTTTACCTCGGGTACCACCTTTGTTATCTCCCTGTTTATTTTGGCGGGGTTTGACCCGGATGTAGCTGGGTTTCAAATGGTCGAAGAGGTGGCCTGGCTGCCTGCTTTGGGCCTGACCTATAAGATGGGCGTGGACGGTATCTCAGTCTGGTTTGTCCTGCTGTCCACTCTGTTAGTGCCGATCTGCATTATCGCTAGCTGGGATGCGATCCAGCATCGGGTGCGGGAATATATGATCGCCTTCTTGGTCCTTGAGACCTTGATGATTGGCATGTTCTGCGCCTTGGATTTGATCCTGTTTTACATCCTGTTCGAAGGTGTGCTGATTCCGATGTTTTTGATCATCGGGATTTGGGGCGGCGCGCGCCGGGTTTATGCGGCGTTTAAGTTCTTCCTCTATACCCTGTTGGGGTCTGTGCTCATGCTGATCGCCATGCTCGCCATGTATTGGCAAGCGGGGACCACGGATATCGAAGCGTTGCTGACCCACGGCTTCCCATCAGAGATGCAGTATTACCTCTGGCTTGCCTTCTTCGCGTCTTTTGCCGTCAAAGTGCCCATGTGGCCCGTGCACACTTGGTTGCCCGATGCCCATGTGGAAGCGCCTACTGCCGGGTCAGTAATCCTGGCCGGTGTGTTGTTGAAGATGGGGGGGTATGGCTTGATCCGTTTTTCCATCCCTATGTTCCCTGAGGCGAGCGACTATTTTGCCCCGCTTGTGTTTGCCATGTCCGTGATCGCGGTGATTTACACCTCGTTGATCGCGCTCGCCCAAAGCGACATGAAAAAACTGATCGCCTATTCATCCATTGCCCATATGGGTTTTGTCACCATGGGGTTGTTTTCCATGACGCCCCAGGGGATTGAGGGGGCGGTGTTCCAAATGCTGTCCCATGGCATCGTATCGGGTGCGTTATTCCTATGCGTCGGGGTGGTGTATGACCGGCTGCACACGCGCGAGATTGAACGCTATGGCGGCTTGGTGAACAACATGCCGCGCTATGCTGTGATCTTCTTGACCTTCACCATGGCGTCTATTGGGGTGCCCGGTACCAGCGGCTTTGTGGGTGAGTTCTTGACCCTGTTAGGGACCTTCCAAGTGCAAAACACCGTGGCCACGTTGGCGGCCACCGGCTTGGTATTGGGGGCGGCCTATATGCTCTATCTGTATCGCCGGGTCGTGTTTGGTAAGGCGCCCAATGATGAGGTAGCGAGCCTGCCCGATGTCTCCTGGCGAGAAGTGGCGGTTTTTGCCCCGCTTTTGGTGCTGGTGTTCTGGATGGGGATTTACCCCTCGACCTTCTTAGATTTGATGTCGGCTTCTGTTGCCGATCTGATTACCAATTATGAGCTGGCCCTGATGGGAACGGAAGCGGCCACGCAGGTCGCGGACATGCCGCTCGATGAAGCCGTTGGGGGCGGGGAGTAAACCATGGCTGAACTGGGATTGCTCACCACCACCTTGCCCGAATTGATCCTAGCCCTTGGCGGGATGGCGTTTTTGATGCTGGGTGTGTTTTATCGCGGTGATGCGACGTTGCTCATCACCTTATTGGCCGTGGTGCTGTTCGCGGCCCTAGCTCTGTTGATCGGTCAACAGGCGGCAGAACCAATCCTGGCGATGAATGGTCAATTTGTGGCCGATGGGTTTGGCAACTTCATGAAAGTGTTGGTGCTGTGCGGCTCCAGCCTGTCGTTGCTGCTGTCCCTATCTTACTTACCCAAAACGAATTTAAGCCGGTTTGAGTATCCCGTGTTGGTCACCTTTGCCACCTTGGGCATGCTGATCATGGTATCGGCCAATGATTTGATTACCCTTTACGTGGGCTTGGAGCTGCAAAGCTTAGCGCTTTATGTTTTGGCGGCGTTTCGCCGGGATTCTCTCAAGGCATCAGAAGCGGGTTTAAAATACTTTGTCCTGGGCGCCTTATCCTCGGGCATTTTGCTCTATGGCGCGTCCTTGATCTATGGCTTTGCCGGGACCACAAATTTCACCGAACTTGCCACGGTGCTGGCTGGGGATGAACCACCCATTGGTGCTGTTGTGGGCCTGATTTTTGTGCTGTCCGGTTTGGCGTTCAAGATTTCGGCGGTGCCGTTTCACATGTGGACCCCCGATGTGTATGAAGGGGCCCCACCACCGGTGACGGCTTTCTTTGCGCTCACCCCGAAGATTGCCGCCTTTGCCCTGTTGACCCGGGTGCTCGTGGGGCCGTTTGGCGACATGATCGACCAATGGCAACAGGTAGTGGTGTTCTTGGCCATAGCGTCCATGGTGTTTGGGGCGTTTGCGGCCATTGCGCAAAACGATATCAAGCGTCTCATGGCGTATTCATCGATTGCGAATATGGGCTTTGCCCTGGTGGGTCTGGCCGCCGGTACGGCTGAAGGGGTCAGTGCTGTTGCGGTGTATTTGACCATCTATTTGATTATGACCGCTGGCGCCTTTGCGGTGATCATCAACATGCGGATTAATGAGCGGGCCGTGGGTGCCATCACGGACCTATCGGGCTTGGCCCGTACCCGTCCGGGTATGGCGGCCGCCATGGCTGTGTTTATGTTCTCCATGGCCGGTATTCCGCCTTTGGCTGGTTTCTTCGGGAAACTTGTGGTCTTCCAAGCGGCTGTTGAGGCGGAGCTTTACACCTTGGCGGTGGTTGGGGTTCTAGCCAGCGTGGTGGGCGCGTTTTATTACCTGCGGATTATCAAGCTCATGTATTTCGATGAACCGATTGATAAGTTTGATAAATCCCTTGGCGCTGAATTGAATTATGTGATGGTGGCGACGGCGGTGATTATCTTGCTGCTGTTCTTGTTCCCCAGCCTTGTTTTCGATCCCGCCAGTGCCGCTGCGGCAAGCTTATTTCTGAGCAACTGATCGAGCGGCGATGATGATGTCTGCCCCAACGCCTTCTGATCGCTTGACCATCCCTCCAGGCTGGCAGGTGCAGCATCACGATGAACTGCCCAGTACCAATACCGAATTAATGGCGCGGGCTGTAGCAGGCACGGCCGAGCCGGGCGTGGTGTTGGTCGCCACCCAGCAAACTGGCGGGCGTGGTCGCCAAGGTCGCCAATGGGAAGCCCCGGCAGGCGGTCTTTATATGTCTTGTTTGATCGCTGATCATGAGGGCTGGGGCACCCGCTGGTCACTGGTTGTTGGTTTAGCCGCCCATCAGGCGCTCGCGGGTCTTGATCCCACGCTTGGGGCTGATCTGCGGCTGAAATGGCCAAATGATGTTTATCTTGATGATCGCAAGCTTGCCGGCATTTTGATTGAACGGGCCGGGATGGATGAGCCTTGGCGCTTGGTCATCGGCTTGGGCGTTAATGTGGTGAGACCCGATCAGCCGCGCGCCGATGCCGCCTATGTGCAGGATTATGCCCCGACGGTGCTGGTGGCGGATTTGCTGCCCCGGGTGCTCACGGCCCTCGATGGCTTGCGCCGCCAATTTGCGAAAAGCGGTCCTGACATGATCCGTCAGGCTTGGCTTGCCCATGCTTGGCGGCTAGGCGGGGCGGTATCTTGCCATGTGAATGGTCAGAAAATCACTGGCCTGTTCCGCGATTTGGACCGGGATGGCGCCATGATCCTCGAACGCGATGATGGCCAAGTGCAGCGTATCAGTGGCGGGGACGTGCATTTCGGCGCTGACCATGCCCGGGGGTCATCCTGATGCTGTTGGCCATTGATGCAGGTAATACCAATATCGCCTTCGCCTTGTTCGATGGTGAGGCGAAGTTAGGGGAATGGCGCTGTTCAACCGATCCCCAGCGCACCTCTGATGAATACGCGGTCTGGTTTTTTGAGCTGTTGCGCCT
>JBCCBF010000114.1:0-7940 GCA_039814445.1 Pseudomonadota bacterium | reverse complement strand
GTCGTTACACTTCACGACCGCCTTACCAAGCGCCTTATCACCAAACGCGGTGATGCCAATGACCAATTCCTGACGGCTCTCCGGCCCCGCCACAATCTCCAACAACCGCAGGTAACGCGGTGGATTGAAGAAGTGGGTGATCAGGAAATCTTGCTTAAAACCGTCCGACTGGCCATCGACCAGATCCTTGAGCGGGATGGTCGAAGTATTGGATGACACTAAGGTGCCGGGTTTGCGCACGGCGTCGATCTTTTTGTAGAGCGCCGATTTAATGTCGAGGCGTTCGATCACCACTTCGATGATCCAATCCACCTCAGCGATTTGCGCCAGGTGATCGTCGAAATTGCCTGGCGTGACGCGCTTGGCAAACCGTTTGCTCATAAACGGCGCTGGATCGGTTTTCAGCGCCTTGGCAATGGCGGTTTTCGCCAGGACGTCCCGGTCTTCCGCGCCATCGGGCACGATGTCGAGCAGTAGAACCTCAACCCCGGCATTGGCCAGATGGGCGGCGATGCCCATGCCCATAACGCCTGAACCGAGTACGGCCGCTTTTTTGATGTTAATATGGATCTCTCCCTTATTTTTACGTTGGGTTTGGTCGAACAGCGTTACTGCTTAGACCGCTTCTAAGAGGGTTGAGACACCTTGACCGCCGCCGACACACAAGGTCGACACGGCCAAGCCCTTACCTTCACGCTTGAGCAACAGGGCTGCCTTACCGGTCACCCGCGCACCTGAAGCTCCGAGCGGATGACCCAGGGCAATGGCACCGCCATCGATGTTGATCTTCTCGTCAGGAATATTCAGGTCGCGTTGCACCGCCAGGGATTGGCTAGCAAACGCTTCGTTCAGCTCAAACAGATCGATATCGCCGATACTCAGCCCATGACGCTCCAGCAGTTTCTGGGTGGCTGGCACGGGGCCAATACCCATAATTTCCGGATCACAGCCAGTGACTGCCATACCTTTAATTTTGGCCAGAATTTCCAGACCATTAGCTTTGGCGTAAGCCTCGGAGGTGACCAGCGTCGCCGTGGCGCCATCGGTCAGGGGTGAGGACGTGCCCGCCGTCACGCTGCCCTCGGCGTCAAAGGCGGGCTTAAGACCAGCCAGCGCTTCCAAGCTCGTATCAGGACGGATGCAGCCATCTTTTTCCACCGCATGGCCGTTGGTTTGCACCGGCGTCACCTCGGCATCGTATTTGCCGTCTTCCCAGGCCTTGGCCGCCTTTTGGTGCGAGGCCATGGCGAACTTCTCTTGGTCTTCACGGGTGATTTGGTACTTCTTGGCCACGTTTTCAGCCGTCAGACCCATGGACATGTAAGCGCCCAGATCGGTCTTATCCATGGCCGGGTTTGGCATGGGGTTAAAGCCACCCATGGGCACCCGGGTCATGCTCTCGACCCCACCGGCGATAAACGCCTGACCACTACCCGCGGCGATGGCGCCGGCGGCCATATGGATCGTCGACATGGAGGACGCACACCAGCGGTTTAGGGTTGCCCCGCCTACTGATTTTGGCAGTCCGGCTAGCAGTGCCACGGCGCGGGCAATGTTGATACCCTGCTCACCCTCTGGAAACGCACAGCCCAGAAGCAAATCTTCGATATCTTCAGCCTTCACCCCGGTCTTTTCGATCAGTGCCTTGATGGCCACCACGGCCAGATCATCGGGGCGCACCTTGGCCAACTCGCCCTTTTTAGCGAAGTGGAAAGGGGTACGGATGTAACCTGCAATCACAGGCGTTTGTTCGGGGGCCATTTGGGGTGTCGATGCCATGATATGCTTCCTCAGTTCCGTTGTTTTGTTTTTATCCTGAACGGGTATTGATCAGCCGGTTGGGTACCGGCCTTATGGTGATCGGTCGGATTTCGCCAGATGGGCTTTGATCTGATCTTGGATTTGCACCAATTCTTGCCGGGTTTGTTTCAGATCTTCCATCTGTTGATCGAGCATCAACAACCGGTCATTCACCCGATCTGCGAAATAATTCATTTGTTGGGTTTGCGTCTCATCCACCGTGTAAAGATCCAGAAACTCACGGATTTCAGAGATGGAAAAGCCCAGCCGCTTACCCCGTAAGATCAGCGCCAAACGACCGCGGTCCCCATTACTATAGATGCGTGTGGTCCCGCGTCGGGCTGGGCTTAACAGCCCTTCATCCTCATAAAAGCGAATGGTGCGGTGGGTGACCTCAAACTCATCAGCCAACTGACCAATGGAAAAGGTCTGGGTATCATTACGGCCCAGATTGCTGGACAAACCGATGGTCGGTTCTGTTGTCATCAGTGTTGATACTCTAGCGCGTCATCAAAGGTGGTGATGCCAGAACATGCCAGTAACACAGCCGATTGGTGCTTAATTATTGTGGCTTTGTTCTATCGCTGTCACCGCGCCTTACGTTTACGTAAAGTTTTCGCGGAATGCAACACTAAACTTAGGCTTACGCGAATAATAAATAGCGCAACTATTCGGCTAAATTAAGCGCTCTTATTGGCCGCTTCTTGATCCAGCAAATCTTTCCGCGACAACTTACCAATCAGTGTTTTGGGCAAGGGCTCGTCACGGAACTCAACGGACCGTGGCATTTCCATGGGCGATAATTTATCACCCAGAAAATCTTTTAACCCGTCTTTGTCCAAACTAGCGCCGTGTTTGAGCTTGATCCACGCTTTTGGCATTTCCCCCCGTTTGGGATCGATAATACCGGCCACCACGCATTCTTCCACCGCGTCATGTAGGTAGATCGCCTCCTCAATATTACGCGGGTACACGTTATAGCCATTGACCAAAATCATGTCTTTCAAGCGATCGACAATGAAGGTGTAGCCTTGCTCATCCATATAGCCCACATCGGCGGTGTATAGGCGGCCATCAAACAGGGTTTCTTCGGTCGCATCCTCCCGCCGCCAATACCCCTTCATAATCTGCGGACCACTGATACAAATCTCACCCACCTCGCCCAAAGGCATCTGGGTTTTGCGGTCTTCTAGCGAGATAATATCAATGCTGGTGCCGGGGACGGGCAAACCAATGGATCCGGCCTTGCTGCTACCATCCAGGGGGTTCATGCAGGCGACCGGCGAGCTTTCGGTGAGCCCATACCCCTCTTCCAGGGTACAGCCTGTGGCCTTTTCAAACTGTTGCTTGACCTCAAGTGGCAGGGGCGCGCCACCTGAAATACACAACCGGATGGTGGAGAGATCAAAATTCTTGAGCTCCGGCGCGTTATTGATCGCCGTGTAAATGGCAGGCACGGCGGGAAACAACGTCACTTTGTGTTTTTGCAGGGCTTTCAGGCAATCCACCAACTCAAAGCGTGGCATCAAGACCAGCTTGGCCCCAAAACAGATGCCCAAATTCATCGAGGCCGTCATGGCAAAGACATGGAAATAGGGCAGCACCCCCATCATCACCTCATGGCCAAACCGTGCATCATGAAACCACGCCACCGCCTGCTGGCAGTTCACATGCAAATTGGCATGGGTCAGCATCGCCCCTTTGGGAATGCCTGTGGTGCCGCCGGTATATTGCAGCACGGCGATGTCATCGACCGGGTTAATGGCCACGGGCGCGGGCTTACCCCCGGCCTGGCGCAAATCATCAAACCATAGATGCCGATTATCACGGGGCACCCGGGCCAATTCTTTGCCCTTCACCCATTTGAACAAGATATTCTTCGGAAACGGCAAAACCTTGGTGAACGGGCAGACAATGATCTTTTTCAGCCCCTCATCAAACAAGGGCGTGATTTTGTCATAAAGCGCCGCCAGATCGACCGTGGCCAGCATATCCAGCCCGCTATCACGGACCAGATTGGCGATCTCCCGCTCGGCGTAAAGCGGGTTGATATTCACCACAATGCCGCCCGCGCGCAGGATGGCGTAATGCATGATCACGTAATACGGCGTGTTGGGCAGCAACAGCCCGACCCGATCGCCTTTCTTCAGCCCCCGCCCTTGCAAACCTGCGGCGACCTCAAGCACCGCTTGTTCCAACTCCCGGTACGTCATGGTCTTACCGAGGAAATCGATCGCGGTATTATCGGGGATCTTTTGGGCCGTTGCGTGGATCAGCTCATAAAGCGGCTGAGGTTCCAGGGGCATCGCCCAATCGGTATTGGTTTGATAATTCTTCAGCCATGGCTGTGATTGGCTGGTAAGCGCCCCGGCCTTGTCAGCCTTGACCGAGGGTGTCGCATCGGCATGGGGGGCGGCGCGATCATCAGGCATCATTTCCTCCAACTCGACCCGTTTGGTCGTATGACGCCGGCGTGAACCTTTGGTGGTTCATTCTGGTCGGCGGTATGTCGTATGGGCTTACTAAATCAGACAAGACCCAAGGCGTAAAACTGCCTCCAATGTATAGGCAAGGCGTCGGCCTTCAACCGATTTTCGCGCCATGGTTGTCACTTTTTAGCGGCAATCGAACAGCTCAACCCCTTGATTAGCCTAACTGCATACCCGGTCATGCATTTTCAAACATCAAGTGGTTTTTCGCACTTCCAGAAAAAAAGCCACCTGATTCGATGGCAAAAAACGGCTATGATGGGGCTCAGCGACTGACAGAAATTCAGCGCGACATGTGTTCATTAACCGGCGCCCCCCACCGGCACAATAGCTCAATAAGGCGCTCATATTCCCGTCATGGCGCAGCGGTGATGGGGAAGAGGTTTTATCATCGTGGCTAATCATAACGCGGAGTTTGGTGTCGACGCGGGCGGTCCAGTCGAACAGGCACAGGTTAAGTGGTTCAACACAGAAAAAGGCTTTGGCTTCGTCAAGATTGCTGGCGCGGAACGCGATGCCTTTTTGCATATTTCAGCGGTACAACAAGCGGGTATACAAACCGTCAACCCCGATATGGAACTGCGGTGCCGCCTGGGCACAGGCCCCAAGGGGCCGGTAGTTGAAGAGATCCTTGAAGTGGTCAGCGAAGGAACGCCCGGTGGCGGGTTTGGTGGCCCCCGTCGAGATACAGGCCGGGACGTGGGACGTGACAGCGGCGGTGGTTATGGTGGCGGTTATGCAGCCGATCACGACGATCATGGGCCGGCCTCCTATGAGGAAGCGGAGGGCACGGATTTAGGCGGCACGGTCAAATGGTTTAATCCCGAAAAAGGCTTCGGCTTCATCGTGCCCGATGATGGTGAGAAAGACATTTTTGTTCATAAAAGCGTCTTGCGCCGCTGTGGTATCGAGGTGCTGGAGCCGGGGCAAAAGGTCAGTATGAAGGTGGTGCCGGCCCCCAAAGGCCGCGAAGCCAACTGGGTTACCATCACTGGCTAGTAGCCACCATCGTTAGGGTTTATGCGGACACCTTGGTCACGCCAGCGTTGCTCTGCACACAGCATAATAAATCCTGGGGTGACACTGGCTTGGTCAGAAAATGGTCAGCCCCATAGCGAATGGCGCGTTCTTTATCGACCACGTCACTATAACCTGTGCACAGAATGATCTTACAAAACGCACTGTATTCTCGGGCCGCCCGCACCACGTCTAGGCCCGTGACCCCCGGCATGGTCTGATCGGTAATCAACACATCGGGTTCAGCCGTGGCCGGGTCCGCCAAATGGTCGATCGCAGCTTGGCCACGATTGAAGATAATCACGTCATAACCCTGACGCTGAAGCAGTGTTGAGAGATAGGCGGCAAGGGTTTCATCATCATCCACAACCAGGACTAAGCCCGAGCCTGCCGGTAGGCTAATCCGCCGCTTGCTAACCTGGTTTTCACGTTGCTGAGCATCATGACCCGGCAAGATGATTTGAAACGACGTGCCCTGGCCTGGCTCTGTCTCGACCACTAAAATACCACCAGCGGCCATAACTATGCCGTGTACGGCGGCCAGGCCTAAGCCTGTGCCTTTATCGACCGCCTTGGTGGTGAAAAACGGCTCAAAGATCTGGGGCAAAATATCGGGATCGATACCCTGACCCGTATCACTGACCTCAATCTTAACCGCCGTCATATCGTCTGCCCGGACGGCCATATCCTGTCGCCAGGCGCTCGCCACCAACCGGCTACGCCCCCTATTGGGGTCTGTGTTTAAGGTCTGATAAGGCGCTGTGGCCTCCCCCAACATCGCGTCGATCACGGGGCCAGAACAGGGCGTGAGCTGGATATCAATGCACCCTGTTTGCTCAACCATGGCATCGGCTGCGTTCACGCATAGGTTCATCACCACTTGATTAAGCCGGGTTGCGCTGGCCAACACTAAGGGTAGATCAGAGGCTGTATGGTGGGTCAACGCGATGGTTTTGGGCAGGGTTGCCTGAAGCATGCGGCTCACTTCACTCACGGTATCGCCCAGATTAATCAGCCGTTCATCGTTGTTTTCTTGGGTGCGTGAGAAGGCGAGTATTTGCGAGACAAGAGACGCGGCACGCTCGCCGCTTAATCGGATACTTTCGGCAAAGTGATGGTGATCACTATTGGGCGGCAAATCCTGTTCGAGCAGCGTGGCATAGCCCAGAATTGATGACAGAATATTGTTGAAGTCATGGGCAATACCACCAGCGAGACGCCCCACCGCTTCCATCTTCTGGGCTTGATAGACCTGCTGCTGTAGCTCATCGCGTTCTTCTTCGGCTTGGCGACGATCACGGATATCACGGGCCACACAGATCGTCTCACCGGTCGGCAGTAGGTTGATGGTAACCTCTTGTACAAGATACTCACCATCAGCGCGCTTCATGGTCACCTCGTCACGCCAATGGGTGGTGTTAAACAAGACAGGCATGACATGGGTGGTGAAGCGACCACGCTCGCGCTCATCGTAATTATAGTGCCAGGGTTGGCCCAGTATTTGGTCTTGGCGATCCAACCCGTGCAGTTGCACGAACGCCTGGTTGGCATAGGTATAGCGGCCATCTTGGTCACACATGGCGATAGCATCGGTGGTCAAATCCATGGCCCTTAATTGTCGGCGCAGACGATGCTCAATGTCTTTAAGTTTGGTGATATCGGTCCGCAGGCTGACATAGCCACCACCGGGTATGGGGGCATCACGGACCAGCAGAATACGGCCGTCCTTGTGTTGCTGCTCCCATTCACCATGATGGGACCGCAGGCGATCTAGGCGGAGATCGATGATCGCCTCGATATCTGCTGGCGCGCAGCCTTCATCCAAATCGAGCGCCATGTCCTCGAATTGCTGGATCATCAAAACACTATGCCTCAACACGGCACGGTAATCGGTACCCGGCTTGATCGGCTGCTCAAACCCATAGAGCTCGTGATACTCCTGATTGGCCAAGACCACCCGTTCATCCTCATCGAGCACAATAAAGCCTTTGCCAATCGCGTTAATCGCTGCGTGCAGGGATGCCTCAGCCCGCATGGATCGTTGGGTAACACGCCAGGCAAGCCACATGATCAACAGCATCAGGACACTGATCCCTATCAAACCATGGATCAGGTATTGCAAAGGCTTGGGGTTGATAAGGGTATTTTGAAACGGGCTCTTCGGGTCCGTCATGATGGGGTCGAGTATGGCGAGCATCGCGGCCACACGCCAAAGCTCGGCCTGGGCTTGATCAAATTGGCCGAAGCGGATACCCCGCAAAATTGGGGCTAGTGCTAGCCGATGTTTGCGAAACTCATCCAAATCCGCGTCGGCAAACAAATCGTGGTAGGGCGTGCGCAAACCATCATGACCATCGAAATCAATAAGCGCCCGGGTAAGCGCATCGCTTGCGACAAAATCAAAGACCGGCGGCTGGCCAGGCATCGTCTGTGCGAGTTTCCCGACAGCGCGATCATAACGCAGGAGCGCGCGGTCCAGCTTAGCCAGCGCCCGATAGGCCACATGCTGCTCAAGCGCCCCGGCATTATAACCGCGGGCCAGTTGGTGGCCCAGATTGGACTTTGCCATGGTGGCTACGTTTATCGGCATGACGATTCCCTATTTGACCAATCGGCCCATGGTGGCTACGGTCG
>JBCCBF010000372.1:0-2460 GCA_039814445.1 Pseudomonadota bacterium | reverse complement strand
GTTAAGTTTTTGACCATTTGACCTCTCAAAGGTCATGCCAGGTCACAGGAGCATGCAGTGATTGTTTTGCCAATAACTTCTCACCTAATTGAGATAAAGCTCCTATTTTCCTTGCATTGTGCTTATATTGTCACGGGGAGTTGATTGATATGCAACATGACACTGTGACTCTTACCTAGCTCGATGTCAGGTCATTTTCACAATTTGACCTAGCAAGGTCAAATTATACATTCGATTCGCCACGATGAGAGGAATCCAATGATGCATACATATTTGCTATAACTTCCGCCTGACCATGGATATCTCTTGCTATTCGTTTACCGCGGTTTGTCAGCGGGCCGCCGCCCTGATGACCGATGGCGGGTCAATTGCCACCCTGACCTATTATGGCGCGGAAAAAGTGATGCCCCATTATAACGTCATGGGTGTCGCCAAGGCCGCGTTGGAAGCCTCGGTTAAATATCTAGCCGTGGATCTGGGCAAACAGAATGTCCGGGTCAATTCAATCTCAGCCGGTCCGATCAAAACTCTGGCTGCCAGCGGCATTGGTGATTTCCGTTACATCCTGCGCTGGAACGAGTTTAACGCACCACTCAAGCGCAATGTGAGCCAAGAAGAGGTCGGCAAATCCGCGCTCTATCTTCTCAGTGATTTGGGGACCGGCGTCACCGGCGAGTGCTTGCACGTGGATGCCGGCTATCACGTGGTTGGTATGGCCGCGGTGGAAGGGGCCAGCGAAAGCGGTGCCCTGCTGCAAAGCCTGAGTGGCGATTAAGGCCCGGTAAATCATGGCCGATAACAGTTTCGGTAAGCTGTTCCGCTTTACCACCTTTGGCGAAAGCCACGGGGTGGCGATCGGCTGTGTGGTCGATGGATGCCCGCCCGGCATTGCGCTATCGGAAACCGATATCCAACAGCATTTAGACCGCCGCAAACCGGGACAATCCCGGTTCACCACCCAACGCAAAGAAGCCGATGAGGTGCGGATCCTATCGGGCACGTTTGAGGGGCACACAACCGGCACCCCGATCGGCCTCTTGATTGAAAACACCGATCAACGGTCAAAGGATTACGGCGATATCGCGGATAAATTCCGCCCCGGCCATGCGGATTATACCTATTGGGCCAAATACGGACGGCGGGATTATCGGGGCGGCGGACGGTCATCGGCCCGCGAGACCGCCATGCGGGTCGCCGCCGGTGGCGTGGCCCGGCAAGTGCTGGCCCAACACCCCAGCCTACAAGATCACCCCCCTATAATCGTACGGGCAGCGGTTACCCAAATTGGCCCCCATGCCATCAACCGCGATCATTGGGACTGGGATCAGGTGGATCAAAACCCCTTCTTCAGCCCGGACGCCGAGGCTGCTGCTCAATGGGCTGACTACCTTGATGGCATTCGCAAAAACGGTCTTTCAGCCGGGGCAATACTTGAATGCGTGGCCCAGAACGTACCCGCCGGTTTAGGCCAACCCATATACGGTAAGCTGGATGCCGAGTTGGCCAGCGCGATGATGTCAATCAACGCGGCCAAAGGGGTCGAAATTGGCGCGGGCTTTGCCTCAGCCGCCCTTGATGGTGCCGAGAACGCCGACGAAATTCATCTGGATGCCCATGGCCAGCCGCAATTCAACAGCAATAAGGCTGGCGGCCTGCTGGGTGGTATCTCTAGCGGTCAGGATGTGGTGGTGCGAGTGGCCATCAAGCCAACCAGTTCGATATTAACCCCCCGCGCGACCATCAATCGCTTTGGTGAAGCAACCGATATCGTCACCAAAGGCCGTCATGATCCGTGTGTTGGTATTCGCGGTGTGCCGGTGGCCGAGGCGATGATGGCGGTGGTGCTGGCTGATCAATTGCTGCGCCATCTGGGCCAATGCGGTGAGGCTGCCTTTAACCGCCCATGGGACCAGCGGTAGCTACCCCAGGGCACCGTCGCGGGGCACCGTGATCTTCGTTGGGCTATGTTTAGTTCTCATCGGGCACGATAGCCATGAACTGAATGCGCACATAATCGATATGCCATTCCCCGTTTTCCGTCTGTAACGCTGGTTTCAACAGCGCTGCCACATCCGACAAAAACTGCGGACGCTCATTGATCGGCAGCTTGCCCAAGGTTTTAGCGGTCATCAGCTGTAACCACGCTTTCATGCCTGCTGGCACATAGGTGATGCGGGGGAAGATTGTAATCTCTGGCACCACAAACCCGCCTTCTTCCAACAAATCTTGAAAATGATCGACGGTGGGGAAAAACCAATTGGGTAGGCAATCGGGACCCAGCCCCCATTGTATCGACACTGCCCGCAGGGCTGTGAAGACCGACGCAATATTGCCATGCCCGCCAAACTCACCCACAAACCGGCCCCCAGGCTTTAAATGGGCATAAGCCTGCTTAATCACCGCCGGTGGGTCGGTCATCCAATGCATGGCCGCGTTAGTAAAAACCGCATCCACCACTTC
>JBCCBF010000345.1:0-2849 GCA_039814445.1 Pseudomonadota bacterium | reverse complement strand
TGATATTTTGATTAACAACGCAGGCGGCCCACCGCCCGGTAATTTCCGAGACTGGGATCGTGATGATTGGATTAAAGCATTAGACGCCAATATGCTGGCCGGCATTATGCTGTCGAAGGCGGTGATTGACTGTATGACCGCCCGCGGCTTTGGTCGGATTATCAATATCACCTCAGCGGCCGTGAAGGCGCCTATTGATATGCTCGGCTTATCCAACGGGGCGCGTGCCGGTTTGACCGGGTTTATGGCTGGGTTGGCCCGTCAGGTGGCAGCGGACGGGATTACGATCAACAACTTGTTGCCGGGGCCATTTGAAACCGACCGGCTGGTATCGAACCTACAAGCGGTGGCCACACGAACCGGGCGCTCGTTGGACGAGGTGCGGGCTGAACGCATGGCGTTGAACCCCAGCGGTCGGTTTGGTAATCCTGATGAATTCGGCGCCGCCTGCGCGTTTTTGGCGAGCGCCAAAGCCGGGTATATCAACGGCCAGAACATCGTGCTTGATGGCGGTGCGTTTCGTGGCACCCTTTGATGCGCTGGTGGCAAGCGGTTGTTCTTAGGTTGCACCCTGATAATCCTCTAACGCTTAGCCACGAGCCATTGGTCAGTGTCCTGGGTAATCTGTTGCCACCGGGTGGTCAGCTTGGGGTTCGCGGCGGCGCATTGCTGATGCAGGCGTTGGGCTTTGCGCGCGATGGCTTCTTCCGCTGACACATTATCGATCACCAGCGGGTGTTTAGCCATTTCATCCAACAGCTCCAAGGCGGTGAAGGCATCATTCTGGGCGCCTAAGGCATCTTGCAATTTTGCCATCTGTTTTGTGGCGATTTTTAAGGGTTCAGATCGCTCAATAGACGCAATTATCTCAGCCACATAGCGGGCCTTTTTCACCTGTAGCCGAAAGCGATGTTGTTTGGTGGGTTTAAGGCGGTGGAGCTTTTGCCCTCGGCCATCGATCGCCATCATATATTCCACGAACCAACGCGCGGCCAGGTGACGGTAAGGGCGGTCTAAGACAGCACGGCTTGCGCTGGGCCACCGGTTAAACGGCGCGGCGCCATCAGCGAGCTGGGCAAGCCTCAACAAAAACATCGCATAGCGTGTGTCGGTGAGCATGTGCCGAACCCGTGCTTGTGCGGCCTGGCGTAACGCCTCAGCCACGGGGCGCAATAGGGCCGTGCCGCTGGTGATATAATGGGCGTCCTTGCTGGATTGGGTCTGGGGCAGGGTGTCGGATAAAAACACATCCCAGTTTCGCATGGTGCCAAGGGTCTGCCGGACCCAGCGGGCATCCGCGATTAACGCTGTAATCGCGGGGCTGGTCAGCACAGGATCGGTTAATGCGGGAGCCAGGGGATGCATAATGGCGTCTAACCGGCGTAACGCCACGCGCATTTGATGGGTGGCCTTGGGGTCATAATGGGGATCATTAGTGGCGTTATCGGCGCCATTACCCGCGGCCTGATGGCCCAAGAGTACCTGTTGGTTGTCCAGCAGCCCGCGCAATGTTCGGGCGGCTTGGGCTTGTAAGGCCTGATGGCCTGTCTGGGCTTTGTTTAACCGCGCACGCTTGGCTTTTTTGGCGCGGAGGGCTTGGGCGGTGGCAAGGCGATAGCCTTGGGCTGCTTTGCTGCCGCCCGCCAATCGTGCACCCGTTATGGTGACCAACTGTTCTGCCACCTGATACAGGGCGAGCGGGCGGCCTTTGACCAATTCAAGCTCGACCTCGGCCAATCCTTGTTCCTGGCTGGTGGTCCGCAGCACCCCACGATCATAGGCGGCCTCCACCTGGCTATGGCGTCCGATTGTCAGGATTTGTGCGGTCCGGATGATTTGGGTCTCAAAAACCGGTTTGATCTGGGCGGCCCAGCCTTTGGGTAACGGGATCGCGCCATCCAGTGCGGCCGCCATGACCCCAGTATCGGGCTCGCTATCAGGTCGTGACCATTCCCATTCCGTACGAATACTACCGCCCGCCAGGCTAACCCCATCACGACCTGCATCCGCCCGCCCACGCCATTTCAGATGCTGTAGCCATTGGTTACCCTGGCGGCGAATACGCAAGGCAATACCATGGTGCCAAAATTGATAATCCGGGGTGTCATAATAGATGCTGATTAAGGGTGTGTGCTGGGGTGGTGTTGCGTCTGGCCAATCAAGGCCTTGGTCAGCCAGGCTTTCGATGGCCGCCACCGGCAAGATGAATTTCAGCTCAACCTCATGGGACGCATCAGGTTCAGGGGCCGATGGGGGCGTGGCGGCGGGTTTCGGGGTCATCGGTTAAGAGTGATCAGCCAGGGTTTTAGGGGTTTCAAACAAGGTAATGCGTGCGGCGCCATCGGGTTGGAATTCGCGCCAACTGTTGATGGAGAGGCTTGCACTGGTTAGGGCTGCGGTGGGAAATTTCGCCCGCATTTTGCGCATTTTAGGCTCAGCCTGCTGGTCACTCGGCAGCAAGGACAAGGCCAGATCATGCAGATCAGGGTTATGGGCAATAATCATGACCCGCCGGTGCTCATCCGATAGGCCGCGTAGCGCACGCGCAAAGCCGTCAGCGCCGCATAGATAGAGACCGCGATCAATAGTCACCTCAACCCGGTCCTTCGGTTTGCCCCAATGGTGTTCAGTGATTTCAAGCGTATCAAGGGCACGGGTAGCTGATGAGCATAGAACCAAGTCGGGCCACAAATGATGCTGCCCGATGAAATGACCCATGAGCTTGGCTCCCCGTACGCCACGGGGGGCGAGGGGGCGGTCGTGATCGGTTAATTCTGGGTTGTCCCACGCGGATTTTGCATGGCGAAACAGCAATAATTCAAAACGCTTAGTCATGATAATAATTTGAG
>JBCCBF010000254.1:0-4389 GCA_039814445.1 Pseudomonadota bacterium | reverse complement strand
GCGCCCGTAAGACCCGCGCCGGCAAGCCGCGACAGAAGATACCCGGGCAGGTCAAACTGCAACCTGTCGCCGCTGCCCTCTGCAAAAAACCGGGCCAGGGCATCGCGCACGGCGGCAAACTCCTCAACAGGCGTCGTAATCTCATGGCTTTCATCGCTCGATTCGACATTTTCAGCGCCGGCTTCAACGGCCACCTCAAAGATCTCATCGGCGTCCCCCGCCGCCCCGGGGTAAACAATTTGCCCCACCCGATCGAACATAAAGCTCACGGAATTCGTTTCGCCTAAGCTGCCGCCATGCTTGGTAAACGCGGTGCGGATTTCAGCCGCCGTGCGGTTGCGATTATCGGTGAGTGCTTCGATAATCACCGCCACGCCACCGGGGCCATACCCCTCATAACGGATCTCGTCATAGGTTTCGGCATCGCCCTCGCCGCTACCGCTCTTGATCGCCCGATCGATGCGCTCATTCGGCATATTGGCCTGTTTGGCCGTGGCGATCGCAGCACGCAGGCGCGGGTTCATGGCCGGGTCTGGCATACCGCTTTTTGTGGCGACCGTGATTTCCCGGGCGATTTTGGTAAACAGCCGCGCGCGTTTAGCGTCTTGCGCCCCTTTGCGGTGCATGATGTTCTTGAATTTGGAATGGCCGGCCATGGCGGGGGGTGCCTCCGTTAATCATAGGAATGGGTATGTGCGCTGTACGTTTGCCGTGCTTACCCCAGGGTTTAGCGCACCCGACGGGCCATGCCAACGCCTGTGGCGGCAAAAAACCCCGTGCTAACCACGTCCCGTTGCGGTTACAGTCTGTAAGTTCCCCGTACGGGAAGACAATTTTACGTTTGTACTGAGCGACGACCTGCGTCCGAGTTTATGCGCCTTCCTTTCGATCAAATGACGATCTTGGTGGCTGATGATAGCCCCACCATGCGGCAACTCTTAAAATCAAGCCTGGATAGTTTTGGGGTGGCCAAGACCATGATCGCCAGTGATGGGGATCAAGCGTTCAGCATGTTCTGTCAGGGCTGGGCCGATCTGGCTATTGTCGATTGGAATATGAAGCCGACCAACGGCATCGACTTCGTCCGCCTGCTGCGAAACAGCCCAGAAAGCCCCAACCCCTATATTCCCGTGATGATGGTCACTGGGCATGCGGATATGGAACGGGTCGCCGAGGCGCGGGATGCCGGCATGACGGAAATACTCAGCAAACCACTTGCGCCAAAAGTGCTCAAGCAACGGATCGAAGCGGTGTTCTCAAACCCGCGCACCTTTATCCGCTCGAATGATTATTTCGGCCCAGACCGCCGACGCCGTGGCGGCAAATTCAAAGGGCCAGACCGGCGCAGCAGAGACAGCGATATCGAAGGCGACACCTAAGCACTCACAGCCGCTTCCACCTGCCAGCTCGCATCGGGTTCCACCGGTTGTAACCGGCCCCCCCTACGGATCGGCGTGCATCGTTTGGCCAACCCCGTGCTGTCATCAGTCTCCAGAAGCAGGCCGCAGACCGTCGCCTCACCCATGGCCGGCTGATGTCGGCCGGTGGGCAGGCGCTGTACAAACCGGGCGGTGGAAGGCGCTTTTTCCATGCCAATAACGCTGTCGTAATCCCCGCACATGCCCGCATCGGTTTGATAGGCCGTCCCGCCCTTCAAGATGTGCAGATCAGCCGTCGGCACATGGGTATGGGTCCCCACCACCAATGATACCCGCCCATCCAAATGATGCCCCATGGCCATGGCCTCTGACGTGGCCTCACTATGGAAATCGAGAATGATCGCATCGATGTTCTGCTGCAATTGATAGCGCGCCAACAGCTTGTCCATGGCCGCAAAAGGGCTGTCATTTAGCTCCATGAACAGCCGGGCGATAGCATTGACCACCAGGATCTGACGACCATCGCTAAGCTTATATAACCCAAACCCATGGCCCGGCGTGTTGGCAGGGAAATTGATCGGCCGCAGCAACCGACCATCACTATCGATGTAGTTGATGATCTTATCCTGATCCCACACATGATTGCCGGTGGTGATGCAATCGATCTCTGCCTCATAGAACTTAGCACACATATCGGGGGTGATCCCGAAGCCATGGGCCGCGTTTTCGCCATTCACGATAACAAAATCCACCCCGTAGCGTTTGCGCAGCATGGGCACGGCCGCCAGCACCGCATCACGGCCACCACGACCGACCACATCACCCAGAAACAGAATTTTCACCAGCTACCTACTTTCCAATCTTCCCGCATGGTCACGATGTGACCCATCATCTTGTGCCACAGGACATAGAACCTTCCTCGGTCACAATCCAGTCAAGTGGTCGATCATGGACTTCAAGGGGCAGCTCTTTAATCTCAAGCCCATGAAACGCCAGGCCGATGGTTAGGGCTGAAGCCAGGGGCTGGCCAAGGGCCAAGGTTCGGTCATAAAAGCCCCCACCCATGCCCAGGCGATAACCCTGGCGATCAAAGCCAACCATGGGGATCAACAGAATGGTGGGGTGAACCCAGGGCGAGGTATCGCCGGGTACAGGGATATCAAACAACCCCGCCACCAATGGCTCCCCCACCGACCACGCCCGATAGCGCAAGGGGGCGTCTTTGGCCATCACAACAGGTAAAGCCGTGGTGACGCCCATGGGCATCGCGTGGGGCAAGGCCGCTAAAATGGGTTGGCAATCAACCTCACCGGTGATCGGTGAATAGGCACCGATAATAGCCTTATCCTGGATGGGTAAACCCGCCAGCAACGCGAGCGCATGGCTTTTGATACGGGCGTTCAGCGGCGTGGTATCGCCCAGATCACGGGCGCGGATTTTCTGACGCCATTGTCGCTTATGCTCGGCGACACTGATCATGGGGTGACGGGTCATGAGGTAACGGGAGAAGATGACACGAGGGGTACCGCGAGAACCGTGGGACTATCTTATCCACTAGCGGCCAAACCACTAGGTGGGCGCCGTTAATAGCAGAACCTCGATCCTACCAGTGACAGCTCCCGAGATAATAATTATCGCCCCTGGGATACAGTATGACCTCACGCGAACCGCAGCACACCCCTCGGTCACCTCTTAACTTAGTGGGCTTCGAGGCTATCGGCAATGGCTGCGACGCGCCGGGTTAAATAATCGACCGCTTCCACAGCCTGATCCATCAGATCATCATTGGCTGGTGGCGGGGCTTCCGCCATCTTTGTGCCCGGTTGGCGGCGCTGTTCAAAAAGCTCATCAGCCACCATAAGGGTGGTGAGGGCCATGATGATGGCATCGCTACTACCCGGCGCGGCCGTGGCGATTTGTTGGGCACGGCTATCGACAAAGGCAGCAAGCTCTTGCACGCGGCTTTCTTGTCCATCATCACAAACCACGGGGTATTTGCGGTGATTAATGGAAATCTCAACGCGCGCCACCGGCACTCTCCTTTAAAACCAGTTCCAATTGCTCAATCGAGCAATCCACCCGGTCTCGCATGGCGACCAGGGCCAAGCGCGTTTTGGGGTCTGCAACAGGTTCGGGCGCCCGGGCGGGTTCTGCCGCAGCCTCTGGTTGATTCTGTTGCGTTTGCTTTGCGGTGCGTTGCAACCGGTCCAATTCCCGGTCGAGCGCTTGCAGGGCAGTTCGTAATTTCTCTGACATAGTGGCAATGGGTATGGCCCGAGAGGGGCACCTTTGGCAATAGGTTTTGCCTGGTTTCGCCGAGGAAATAGTCGTGGATAACTATGATGGCCGCCGCCTATCGGATGGCCTCCCCATCAAAACCAACAAAAGCATGAGGCCAGGTCCGGGCCAGATCCAACACCAGGTCTCGGCTAGATAGAGGCGCTTACATGGCTGCTTTGCCGGATTTTTCCGCGGCTGGTTGTTGACGATAGCCGCCTCGCCCGGCATGTTCGCGGCAGATTTTGTGGGCTTTCACATTCTCACGCTACACCGGCCCCCAAGAACCGTTACCGCTATCGTCATCGACCCTCGTTTTTTGGAACCCCATCGCCATGTCCCACGCCAGTGCCGAAGCCACCGCCCAGAATGATAACGCCATGACCGACACCGTGACCCATAATGACCTCGCCAACGCCGTTCGCTTTCTAGCGATTGATGCGGTGGAACAAGCCAAATCAGGGCATCCTGGAATGCCCATGGGGATGGCCGATGTGGCAACAGTCTTATTCACGAAATTTCTGAAATATGACGCAGCCGAGCCCACCTGGCCGGACCGGGATCGTTTTATTCTGTCGGCAGGCCATGGCTCGATGCTGCAATATGCCCTCCTACATCTCACCGGATACAAAGCCTTCCCCGTGGAAGCCCTGCGTAATTTCCGACAGATCGGCTCGATTACCGCGGGCCACCCAGAAGTGGAGCAACATGCCGGTATTGAAACCACCACCGG
>JBCCBF010000298.1:0-3630 GCA_039814445.1 Pseudomonadota bacterium | reverse complement strand
TATATTGTGCGGCGCAGCATCAACATCATAGCGTGATAAAAAGTCTGACATCCCATGAGTATTCGTAACCTTGATGCTGTGTTCAAGCCCACCAGTGTCGCCCTGATCGGGGCCAGCAACCGGCCAGACTCCATCGGCCAAGTGCTCGCCCGTAATTTAACCGCTGGCAGTTTCCGTGGCCCGGTCTTGCCGGTAAATCCGAAACATCGCTCCGTGGCGGGTATTCTATGCCACAAATCTGTCAAAGATTTGCCGATTACTCCGGATCTGGCGGTGATCTGTACCCCGCCCCACACGGTGCCTGGGATTATCGATGAGCTGGGCGGTCGCGGCACCAAGGGGGCGGTGGTGATTTCCGCCGGCTTTGCCGAGCTAGGCCATGAGGGGGCCGAGCTGCAAGACCGGCTGTTGCACGCAGCCCAACCCCATTTGCTGCGGGTAGTGGGGCCGAACTGTTTGGGCATCATGGTGCCAGGCCATGGGCTGAACGCCAGCTTTGCCCATTTGACCCCACCGGTGGGTGATATTGGGTTTTTGTCGCAATCGGGTACTGTGCTGACCTCAGTAATCGATTGGGCCTATGCCCGCGGTATTGGCTTCTCGCACCTGGCGTCGCTTGGCTCCATGGCCGATATCGACTTTGGTGACATGCTCGATTACCTGGCCCGCGATGCCAAAACCCGAGCCATCATGCTGTATATCGAAGCGGTCACGGAGCCACGGAAATTTATGTCCGCCGCCCGGGCCGCCGCCCGGACCAAGCCGGTGATTGTAATTAAGTCAGGACGCACCGCCTCGGGTGCCAAGGCAGCGTCGAGCCACACCGGGGCTTTGGCCGGGTCCGATGATGTTTATGACGTGGCGTTCCGCCGGGCGGGCATGCTGCGGGTGGCCGATATGGATGAGCTGTTTGACGCGGTCGAGACCTTGGGCATGCGGGTGAAGGTCGAGGGCGAACGCCTGGCCGTGCTGACTAATGGTGGTGGTTTGGGGGTCATGGCCGCGGACACGGTGTCCGACCTCGACGGCATTTTGGCGAGCTTGTCCGACGAGAGCATGGAGGCGCTAAACGCCAGCCTGCCGCGGACCTGGAGCCACGGCAATCCCATCGACATTATCGGTGATGCTCCGGGCAGCCGCTATACCGCTGCCATGGATGCGATCCTCAAGGACCGGGGTGTTGATGCGGTGGTGGTGATCAACTGCCCCACGGCCATTGCCGATAGCGGCGATGCGGCGAGGGCAGTGGTCGACGCCAAAGATAAAACCAGCAAGCCGATCCTAACTAGCTGGATTGGTCACCAGGCGGTAGAGCCCGCGCGCAACCTGTTTGCCGAACACAAAATCCCGACCTATGACACGCCGGAAAAGGCAGTGCGCGCCTTCATGCATTTGGTGACCTATAAGCGCAACCAGACCACCTTGATGGAAGTGCCCGACAGCCAACCTGAGGAGGTGAGTGCCGATCTGCCCCGGGCCAAATCGATCATCGATACTGCGCTTGAAGCTGGCCAGCGGTGGCTCACCGAATACCAGGCCAAACAAGTGCTCGAAGCCTATGGCGTGCCGATCGTGGAGACAGTGGTGGCTCCCGATGTGGCGAGCGCTGTTGAGGAGGCCACCCGCATGGGCCGGCCGGTGGCGATCAAAATTCTGTCCAATGACATCACGCATAAATCGGATGTGGGTGGGGTGGCACTCCATTTGAAAACCCCCGCCGATGTGGAGCGGGCGGCGACCGCCATGCTTGAGCGGGTTAGCCAGACCATGCCGGACGCTAAAATCGATGGCTTCACGGTCCAGGAAATGGCACAGATGCGGGGCGCCCATGAGCTGATCATCGGCATGGTGGAGGATGCGAATTTTGGCCCTGTGATCTTATTTGGCCAAGGCGGTACCGCGGTGGAAGTCTATGACGATAAGGCGCTCGCCCTGCCACCGCTGAACATGAATCTGGCCCGCGCGACCATCGCGCAGACACGGGTGAACCGACAATTGCGCGGCTATCGTGATCGCCCGGCGGCTGATATCGACGGCATCGCGCTGACCATGATCAAAGTGGCCCAGATCGTCACTGACCATCCGGCGATCGATGAGCTGGATATCAACCCGCTCTTTGCCAATGAGGAGGGGGTCTTGGCTCTCGACGCCCGGATCGGGATTAAACAACCGAGCGTTGATATTGGAAGCAAGCGGCTGGCAATACGCCCCTACCCGAAAAAGCTTGAGGCGATGATTGAGGATGAGGAGGGAGACCGGTACTTCTTGCGGCCCATCAAGCCTGAGGATGAGCCACTGATGCATGAAATGGTGGCCGAGATGGATCCCGAGGATTTGCGCTTACGCTTTTTCTCCCCGGTCAAACGCCTGACCCATGACACGGTCGCCCGGTTAAGCCAGATCGACTACGACCGGGAGATGGCCTTCGTCGCCCAACCGGTCGATGGTGACGGTACGCCGCTTAAGGATATCGCGGGCATCGTTCGTATTGCCGCCGACCCCGACAATATCCGCGCTGAATACGCGGTGATCGTCTCCTCGCATTTGAAGGGTCACGGCTTGGGCCGGCGGTTGATGACCGAGATTATTGCCTATGCCCGCACCCGCAAGATCGGCGAGATCTATGGCGAGGTGCTGCGGGAGAACAAGCCCATGCTGGCCTTATGTGAACAGCTAGGCTTTAGCCGCCATGCCAGTGAGGATGAACCGGATTTGGTGGAAGTGCGGTTGGGGCTCGCCGATTAATCGTCGATACCGGGGAGAACCCGGTCGGTGGGGCGGTGGCCATCGGTGAAGGTTTTGATATTGATGATCACCTTGTCACCCATGGCTTGACGGCCTTCACGGGTGGCTGAGCCCAGATGAGGCAGCAAACAGACATTTTTAAGCCCCCGCAATCCCTCGGACACCTCGGGCTCATACTCGTAAACATCAAGGCCAGCGCCAGCGATCCGATCTTCACGCAAGGCTTTGATCAAGGCTTGCTCATCGATCACCCCGCCCCGGGCGGTGTTGATGATGATCGCGTGATTCTGTAGCTGGTCTAGCCGACGTTCGGACAGCAGGTGATAGGTGGCGGGTGTCTGGGGACAGTTAACGGAAATAATATCCATCCGCGCCAGCATTTGATCGAGGCTTTCCCAATAGGTGGCCTCCAGTTTCTGTTCGATATCAGCCGGGAGGCGGCGGCGATTGTGATAGTGAATGGACATACCGAACGCCCGGGCCCGCTGGGCAATGGCCTCACCAATCCGGCCCATGCCAATGATACCCAAGCGTTTACCGCCCAGGCGTAAACCCAGCATTTGGGTCGGTGCCCAGCCGGTCCAATCACCGCTGCGCACCAGGGCTTCGCCCTCACTCATCCGTCGGGCGGTGGCGAGCATCAAAGCCATGGCCACATCGGCGGTATCTTCGGTCAACACCCCGGGCGTGTTGGTGACGACAATTCCCCGGCTTTGGGCGGCTTTAAGGTCGATATGATCGACCCCCGTCCCAAAGGAGGCGATCAATTTCAGGTCCGGTCCAGCCGCTTCAATCACCGCCGCATCAATTTTGTCGGTCACGGTGGGCACCAGCACATCGCATTCTTGTACGGCGGTTTTTAGTGCCTCGGCCGTCATCGGCTCG
>JBCCBF010000102.1:0-8402 GCA_039814445.1 Pseudomonadota bacterium | reverse complement strand
TCATCGACATCGCTGATGGCGATCATGGCCTTGAGGGCGCGTCCCTGTTCCCGGATTGCGCGAAAATTCTCCATATGCGG
The DNA here is from genome assembly GCA_039814445.1 of Pseudomonadota bacterium. Taxonomy (GTDB): domain Bacteria; phylum Pseudomonadota; class Alphaproteobacteria; order TMED2; family TMED2; genus TMED2. The sequence continues at coordinate 8,322 of JBCCBF010000102.1, read as the reverse complement.
GCCGTGGAGTATCACACAGCCGAAATGGGCCGGCTCAATTGGGTTGTGCCCGCCAATGGGCACCAAGCTGCCGCCCATGAAAACCAAGGGCGTGGTGGCAAATAACAGTCCCATTTCTCCCAACGTATCCGCCAGATAAATGCCGTCTTCCTGGCTTGGCACATGGCCGGCGCTGCGTTGCGACCAGGGAATCCCCACATCATCAAGCAAGGCGGCAAGCTCATCCCGACGATCCGGGTGGCGTGGGGTGATAATCGTCAGCAAATTGGGCCAGGCCGCGCTCAAGCTACGGTGGCAATCGAGGATCAGCGCCTCTTCGCCCGGATGGGTCGACGCCGCCAGCCATACGGGGCGGCCATCAAGGGCGGCGCTAAAGGTTTGGCGTGTGTCCTCATCCACGGGAAGCGGCGGGGCGGCAAACTTTATATTGCCCACGCCATCCACTGTCTTTGCCCCCAGGGCCGATAACCGTTCCATGTCCTGGGCCGATTGACCGAGGCATAAGCGGAAGCAGCCCAATAACGCCCCAGCGGTACCCCGAAAGTGCTGCCACGTTTTGAACGAGCGATCAGATATGCGGCCATTGACCAGCACAGCGGGCACGCCGCGTGCTTGAATGTGGCCTAGCATGTTGGGCCAAAGTTCGGATTCCAACCAGAGGGCGGCATCGGGCCGCCAATGGTCTAAAAACGTACGAACCCATCGGGGATGGTCGAGCGGTGCGTATTGGTGGATGGCCCGGTCAGGTAGCCGCGTTGCCATCAATTTTGCTGAGGTCACCGTCGTGGTAGTGACCAGAATGGTCAGCTGGGGGTTCCGCTCCAATAACGCCTGGATCAAGGGCAGGATGGACAGCGCTTCGCCCACGCTCGCGCCATGGCACCATAAGACCGGCCCAGGGGGGCGTGACATGGTGGTCTCACCGCGTTTCTCCCGATAACGCTGCGGGTCTTCTTTACCCTTGCCCAGGCGCTGTTGCAGCAGCCGGTTTAAGACGGGGGCTGACAGGCTGGTAAGCCCGCGATAGGCCGACAGGATGATATTCATACCCGCTCCTGCGCCGATACAGCTACCGGCGTATCAGGGACCGTGCTCTCTGCCTGTCCCACGGGCACGGCGGGGGGGAAGTGGCTCAAAAACTGGGTGGTGGCCGCTGACCAGGAATAGGCCATGGCAAACGGGCGGCATTCCCGCCGATCAAGGGTCAGGGCCTGGGCCATGGCTTTGGCTAAGTCATCATCCAAGACCCCGACCTTATCGCCGCCGGGTTCGCCGGTTAGGATATCGCTGGGGCCGGTGACGGGGTAGGCGGCTACCGGCACGCCGCAGGCCAGGGCTTCAACCACCACCAGGCCAAAGGTGTCCGTCAGCGATGGGAAGGCGAAGACATCGCCGGTACTATAGTAACGGGCCAATTCTTCGCCATGTTTCGCGCCAACAAATGTGACATGGGGGTAGGCTTTTGTCAGCGAGGCAAGGGCCGGGCCCCCGCCCACCACGAGCTTGCTGCCTGCAAATTCAGCGTCAAGAAACGCCTCGATATTCTTCTCCACGGCCACTCGCCCCACATAGATCGCCAGCGGTCGGGGTAGGCCTATCTCTATCGGCTCGCGGGGTTGAAACAATTCTACATCCACGCCGCCATACCAGACACTGACATTCTTCAAACCCTTGGTTTCTAATAGTGCTTTTACACTGGGCGTATGGGTTTTGACGCTGGTCGAAGGGTCGTGAAAATACCGCATGAGGCGATAGGTCCACGTCATGGGAATGGGCGCGCGGGCGGCTACATATTCGGGGAATTTGGTGTGATAGGCGGTGGTGAAGGGAATCTTGTGTTTTAAGCAATAACGCCGCGCCGCCCAGCCCAGCGGCCCTTCGGTGGCGATATGAATATTGGTGGGCATGCGCGGCAGGTCCCGCAACAGGCGTTTGAGCTTCCCATAAGGAGCAAGGGCCAGACGAATTTCAGGATAGGTGGGGGCCGGTATGGTTTTGAACTGATCTGGGCCAATGACCTGGCAGGTGAAGCCTCTGTTTTCCAGCTCAGCCATGGTGCGTTCGATAATGCGCACAACACCGTTTACCTGGGGGTGCCAGGCGTCAGAAATGATGATGATGCGCGATTGCGTGTTCGCCATGGGAATGCTGAAGGATGCTGGATGGTGCTGGGTCGGTGTTACCAGGGCCGGGCGCTTTAGGCCACTGCCTGATCATTGGCTGGCATGCCAGGGGCCGGGTGCGGTTGCAAGCTGTCGAGGACATCTTGCCAGTAGATAAGCTCAAACTGACCGTCAGGACGCTCCACCAAGGCGCTGCAACTCTCCACCCAATCGCCGTCATTGCAATACAAGATGCCGCCGATATCGCGGATTTCTGGTCGGTGGATATGGCCACAAATGATCCCCTCCACCTTGCGGTCCCTTGCGATATGGCGCAAGGCGGTTTGATAACGGCTCAAATATTCCACGGCCGATTTGACCTTGCCCTTCAGGTAACCCGACAGTGACCACCGGGCGCTCGCCCCCAATTGCCGTCTTCCATGTTCAAACCAACGGTTGAACCAAAGCAAAAACACATAGGCGCGATCACCCAAATGGGCGAGCCATTTGGCGTAGCGGACAATAACATCGAATTGGTCCCCATGAAGCACCAGGAACTGCCGGCCATCGGCGGCTTGATGAATGAAATCATCCACCATTAATGCCTCGACCATGGCCTTATTCGAGGTTTTCTTTTCATCCAAATAGCGGCGTAAGAAATCATCATGATTCCCGGGCAAATAAACAATCGTTGTGCCCGCCTGTTGCATCGTCCTGATTTGCGCCATGACCGCTTCGTGATTGGCGGGCCAATACCAGCGTTTGCGCAGCTGCCAGCCATCCACAATATCGCCCACCAAATACAAGCGATCCACGGGCCCCAGATGCTGTAAAAAGCTCAACACCGCCTCAGCCTTCGCCCCCTTGGTGCCCAGATGTAAGTCTGAGATGAACACTGATCGGGTGTCACCCAATGCAGCGGTGAGCGCCGGGTCGCGCTGGGAGGGCCCGGGCTGTGAGGACCCGCGCTGTAAAGGGGCGCGTTGTGATGAGGGCTTGTTATCAACCATGGCGCGGAGTTTACGGGGCAATTGGTGACTTTACCAGGCTCGTGGCTGGGCGGCAGCAAGCGGCGGATGATGGGTTACACAAGCGTGGTCTGATGGAGCCAATTAATATGGCCCATTTTCCGGCCCTCACGGGCCTCGGCTTTCCCATATAAATGAAGCTTGCCATCCTCATGGCGGGTGGCTTTTGCCACCCGATCAGGGGTTTCACCCAACAGGTTTTCCATGATGACCGGGCAGATTTGTGTCACCGGTCCCAGGGGCAGGCCGGTGACCGCGCGAATTTGTTGCTCGAACTGGCTGGTGATCGCCGCATCTTGGGTCCAATGCCCGGAATTGTGGGGTCGAGGGGCCATTTCGTTGAAATAGAGCTGGTTATCCTCAGCAATGAAAAACTCCACCCCCAGCACACCGATGTAATCCAAGGCTTTAGCCAAGGTTATGGCTTGTTCAATGGCTTGGTCTTGGAGGCCCTGATCGATCCGAGCGGGCACCACGGTGGTCGCCAATATTTGATTGTCATGGTGATTTTCACCCGGTGGGTAAGCGCGGGTTTCGCCGTGCTGGTCGCGGGCGACGATCACGGAGATCTCAGATTTTAATGGGATAAAGGTTTCCAAAACCGCTTCCACCTGCCCCAGCTCTTGCCAGATTTGGTCCAGGTGATCGGCGTTGCGAATGACAATCTGCCCTTTGCCATCATACCCAAGGCGTGCGGTTTTCAGCACAGCGGGCAACCCCCAACGCCGCCACCGCCTGGGTTAGCTCATCAAGGTTGGTGACCGGGCGCCATGGAACCGGTGTGAGGCCAAGCTCGTCGGCCGTTTGTTTTTCAACTGCCCGGTGTTGGGCGATTTCGAGGGCCTTGGGGCCGGGGCAAAGCCGGGTTTGTGCCTCAATCGTTTTCACCGCGGCCAGTGGTACGTTTTCAAACTCCAGCGTCACCACATCCACCTGGGCGGCAAAGGCTTTGAGCGCGTCCGTATCATCAAAGCTCGCCACCGTGGTGCGTGCCGCCACTTGGCTCGCAGGGCCATCATTTTCCGGGGTAAAGATGTGCACGCGGTAGCCCAACGGGGCCGCCGCCAAGGCAGCCATGCGGCCCAATTGTCCGCCGCCGAGAATACCGATCCAACTGTTGGGGGGGAGGGGAGAAACGGTCATACGCTGAGCCGTGGTTTCAAGGATTACAGATCACCATCAGGGGTGAAGGCGACGCTTTCGGTTTGCCGCAGCCGATAGGCATCCAAACGTTTGGCCAGGTCAGCATCCTGAAGCGCCAGGATGGCGGCGGCGTAAAGCCCCGCGTTTTTTGCCCCCGGGGTGCCAATAGCAAACGTCCCTACTGGCACGCCACCGGGCATTTGGACAATCGATAACAGGCTGTCGAGACCGTTTAGCGCCTTGCTTTCCACCGGCACACCCAAGACGGGTAATGGGGTCATCGATGCTGCCATGCCGGGCAGGTGGGCGGCCCCACCGGCCCCCGCAATGATGAGCTTGAGCCCGCGTTCTTTCGCCTGGCTTGCATAGGCCACGAGACGGTCTGGTGTCCGGTGAGCTGAGACGATTTGCGATTCAAAGGGAACGCCCAGCTGTGAGAGTACGCGGGCGGCTTCGATCATGGTCGGCCAATCGGATTGGCTGCCCATGATAATGCCCACATCGGGTTCACCGACCGGCGAGGTGACGGGTGTTTGTTGGTCAGGTTCAGCGGCGACGGTCACGCAATGATATCCGGTACGAGGCTATCTTCCAGCCGTGAGATCAAGTCGCGCAACATCAGCTTACGTTTCTTGAGCCGCTGGATTTGCAATTGATTGAACGGGCCTTCGGATGCCAATTGCTCAATAACATCATCGAGGTCACGGTGTTCGGACCGTAACTCTTCTAAGCGACTGCGAAGTTTATCCTGCTCGTCCATACTATCGATGCTGGTCAAGATGGTCATTATGAAGGCGGGCCTCGTGTATAGTGAAAAACCAGCAAAAATGCCAGTGTCGGTTGACCGAACACCGTGGGCTTCGTAAAAGCCTGGGCATCCAGGGGCATATGATTGCCTGTGCAGGGTTTTGACTGCCGGTAACCTACCTGTCTCCATTAAATTGACAACGAGAAAGCGCCAAGATGGCTCCGGCAAAACGAATTGGTATCCTCACCAGCGGCGGCGATTGTGCTGGTTTGAACGCAGTTATCCGTGCGGTTTTATACCGTGCCTTTAATTTTGGCTGGGAAGTCATTGGTTTACACGATGGCACGGCCGGCCTTTTGGACCGACCAACCCGGCATGAAGTGCTGAATATTCGTAACTTCGAAGGCCATATTATGCGCTTGGGCGGTACGGTCTTGGGAACCACCAATAAGGGTAATCCTTTTGCCTTTCCCATGCCCGATGGCAGCCTGAAGGACCGGTCTGAAGAAATCATTGAGGGCATCAAAGAGCTCAATTTGGACGCGATCATCGGCATTGGCGGTGATGGCAGCTTGGCAATCTTGCGCAAACTCGCCCAACAGGGTGGCGTCAAGCTGATCGGTATTCCCAAAACCATTGATAACGATCTGGGCCTCACTGAGGTGTCGGTGGGGTTTGATACGGCCGTGTCAGTGGCCACTGAAGCCCTGGACCGGCTCCAGCCCACAGCGGCCAGCCATGACCGGGTGATGATCCTGGAAGTGATGGGCCGGGATGCCGGGCATATCGCCTTGTCGGCCGGGATTGCCGGTGGCGCTGATGTGATCCTGATCCCAGAAATCCCTTATAATCTCGAACACATCGCCGAGAAGATTGACCAGGTTCGTAAGCGGGGGCGCAATTTTGCCCTGGTGGTCGTGTCTGAGGCTAGCCAAACGATCGAAGGGGAAACCCTGGAGGTTGAATATACCGGCGGTGAGAAGCGCCTGGGTGGTATTGGTGATTATCTGGGTGAGCGTATTGCGTCGGCCACCGGCGCTGAGGTGCGGGTAACCGTTCTGGGCCATGTGCAACGGGGCAGCCAGCCAAGCTGGCAGGATCGCTTGATCGCCTGTGCCTTTGGTACTCATGCGGTGAATTTGATCGCTGATGGTAAGCATGACCGCATGGTGGCCTGGCAGAACCGCCAAGTGGTGGATGTGGCCATTGAAGACGCGATCGCCCATTACCAGGCGGTTGAGATTGATAGCCCGCTGGTCAAAACCGCTCGTGCCCTGGGCATTTGCCTGGGCGATCGTGCGCCTGATGAGCCCGCTGGGTAACCCATAGCGCCTGCCGTTACTTATACGTTCTAGCCCGCTACGCTGTTGGCGAGTTGCTTTCACGCATCTTGCGGTTTTCGCCCAGGGTTTGCGTCCCCATGGGCGCCGTCAGATGCTAATAGGGCCAGAAATCTCAGTTATTTCTACAGGTAAACTTATCCCCATTCGCGGGTGGGGCTTTCCGTTCGAGTCGTGTCGGTAATAATAGCCAAGTTTAAAGACTTGTGCGTATACTATTATTAAGCGGCAAGACGGTATGCGTGGGGGATGACCCAGGCTTTATCCATGAGTGACACCGTGAGGTGACGTCTGCTGCGACTGCTGGCCGTTCTGGCCTGGAGAAACAACAAACAGGAGGCGTTTAATGTCAGTTGCACTGCGGATCGAAACCTTAAGGTCTCGTCATTCCCTGGTTGATAGTGAACTTAATAACGAAAGCCAGCGGCCATGGCCGAGCGCCACAGCGATCCGTCGATTGAAACGCGAAAAACTCCGTATAAAAGACGAGATTGAACGATTAGGGGCGCATTAAGCCGTCCAATATCGATGGCAAAACACGAATGATAATCCATCGATACTGATTTTTAGGAACACCCAAGACAATAAAAATGGCCGACGCTTTGTCGGCCATTCTCTTTTTAAGCGCCCCTGTGATAAGGGCCCTGTGATTAAGCGCCCATGTTACGGGGCTTATCATCTCTACTCGGTGTCATCAGCATTGCGGCGATAAAAACCGGGCAATTATCCTGAATTTGACAGCGCCCAGGCTTAATAATCCATCGGGACATCGGCGACATAGTTGTCGATTTTGTCCTCAGGCGGTGATTCAGCATCGGTCTTACCGCCCGATTTGATCACTTCTTTATCCATATCCGCCTGGGTGCAAAGGCCCAGAAGCACAGGGTTGCGCGGCTTAATATTCTGGCTGTTCCAATGGGTTCGATCACGCACAGCCGTAATGGTTGGTTTGGTCGTCCCAATAAGCCGCCCAATTTGGCTGTCTTTAAGCTCGGGGTGGAATTTCACCAGCCAGGCGATGCCATCGGGTTTATCGCCACGCTTGGCCACGGGCGTATAGCGGGGGCCTTTGGGGCGGTTTGATGGTTTGGGCAAATCACGTTTTGCCATATCCAGGCGCTTGGTGGGGTCACCCTCACAGCGCTTGATTTCATCCGCGGTCAGAATACCAGCCGTGATCGGGTCGGCGCCGTTGATACCGACGGCCACATCACCATCGGCGATGGCTTGTACTTCCAGGGCATGCAATTCACAGAACGCGGCCACCTGGTCAAAGGTAAGCGTGGTGTTGTCCACCAACCAAACAGCGGTTGCCTTGGGCATCAAGGGTTTGGACATGAGACCTCCAATTGAAAATGCGGGCACCAAACCTGATCGTCTTTGATCGATCACCGGTTTGGTTCATTCGTCTATGGCATCAGGGTTTGCCCGTGGTCCGGCTGATGCCCATCGGGGGCTTATCCGGCCAAAGCAGCTGATCCATACATCGTCTTGAGGCGATGTTATCGACATCTACGGCGTTAAGATCAAGCCTTACCAGAAAACCAGGGCTTGATCTGATCAAAAAACCGGGATTTTATCGGTAAAGTTGTAAGCCATGTCATCATGGAAGGGATCACAGATGTGGGATGATGAGCGTCCAAAACCGAAAGGTGAGATCACCATCGGCATGCCGTTGGACACCCTATCAGTGGATGAGCTGGCCGCGCTGATCGGTGAGCATGAGCAAGAAATCGAGCGCATCAAAATCGAATTGGGCAAAAAACAGGCGCAGAAAGATGCAGCCTCATCCTTTTTCAAAGCTGGTGGATAATTTTTCCGCCGTTACGCATTTCTAGGCTTGGCTTTCATAGGTTTTCGCTACATTAAATCACGGTCCGTTTAATAAGTGATACCACCCATACGAGTATCAGCGACGGGCAACGGCGGCCGCAGGGCGGCAGCTTGGTGAGGAAACCCAG
>JBCCBF010000247.1:0-4504 GCA_039814445.1 Pseudomonadota bacterium | reverse complement strand
GTATTCGGACTTTTGTACGCCCAATGTGAAGATGATTTTAATCGTGTGGAACAAAATTATATTTGGGCCACAGGGCGTTTGGCCGAGGTTGAGGGTGAAGATGCCCTCTACAGTGATTTAAGGGCGAAGCTCTTTATGACGGAGGCAGAGGCTAAGGCGAATTATGAGAAAAGTCCCAAATGGTTGAAAAAGTTATGTGATGCCTTTGCAGATGGCATCAATTATTACCTCTATACCCACCCAGAGGTAACGCCAAAATTGCTCACTCGGTTTGAGCCTTGGATGCCCATGTACTTTAGTGAAGGGAGTATAGGCGGGGATATTGAACGCATATCGACCCGAAAAATCAAGGCTTTTTATGAATCGGGAATGGAACTTCCTGAAATGGAGTTGTTAGAGTTAAAAAAAGAAGCTGAAATGGCAGAGCCCCAAGGATCTAATGGTATAGCTATCTCCGGAGATTTAACACAATCTGGTAACGCCATGCTGTTGATCAATCCCCATACCTCATTTTATTTTAGGGGAGAGGTTCATGTGGTCAGCGAAGAGGGACTGAATGCTTACGGTGCCGTGACTTGGGGGCAATTTTTTGTTTATCAGGGGGGGAAGCCCAGATCGAACGCCTGTTGGCCCTGGGTGCGCCCATCAAAACAATGCCGATCAAAGCCGAAGAGCTGGGGATCACGGATACGATGATCACCCCAGAAGGGTGGTTGCGGGTGTTGCCCCACCATTGGGCTGATCTCGGTGGCATTGACGGGTTCTTCGCCGCCCGGCTTCAGCGTGTCTAACAGGTTTGCTGCTTTCCCGATGGGTGGTTAATGACGGTAGCAACCACTCGTTGAATTGCGTGCCCCTTCGCCATGTCACCCGCCCGCTCACCATCAAAACCTCGATCACCGGCTGGGTCATTACGCCCCCCAACCCCGTCAGGCGCTGATGAGCCATGCGTTTGGGTCTTAAAAACATCATCAGCCGGCGACACCAACAATCGCCTGGCCATCGCCCGCGCCATAGCACCCCATCATCATCGGCTGGTGAGCCCAAAAGACGTGCGTCATGATGTGGAACAGATGGCGCTTGCCTACACCGGGGCTGCACGCTTAGACCAGGTCACAAACTGGCCTGATATCTTTCTTATCTGCGAGCAAGAAACTTCGAAATATGGTCGTGGGATCAAAGAGTTGAGCGCAGGCCACACCTTTGTGGTGGGCATGCAAACGCCGGATATCGACAACAATGATTTTGATAACAATGTGGGTGACTATACGGACTATCAAACCGACATGCAGGTGGTCTGGTCACATCTGAAGACCGCCGCCCCCACCCCGCAGGCGCGCAATCACGGCCTGTTTCGCCACCAGGCTGACACGCTCCCCTCACCGATAACGCCAGAGCTACTGTCCGACGCAGCCGATAAAGCGCCAGCATCGCTTCAACAGCTGCGTGGAAAGCGGCCTATTTACGCTGTGCTGATCGGCGGGTTGATTGATAGCGAACACCGTTTTCACCACAGTAACTGGTATGATTACGCTGATGAGAAACAGCTGGTTCGGGATAATCTGACCGCGCTGATCGATCAGGTGGCCGCCCAGGCGGCTAAGGATAACGGGGCGGTGGTGGTCACCACCAGCCACCGCTCACCCCATCAGTTCAGCGCCTTGATCAGCGACCGTCTCACCGCTGTGCCGCATGTCTTCTACGATTGGTCGCAAAAGCGCGGTAGCCAGAACCCCTACCACGCCATGCTGGCCTTGGCTGATCAGATCGTGGTGACCAGCGATAGCCTGTCGATGACCGCAGACGCCTTGGCGACGGGTAAGCCAGTATTTAGCTTTTTGGCCCAGGAAAAACGTGCGGGTGAGCAACCGCGTAAACTACCAGCCCGGCTGCGGCAAACGGCCATGATCAAACCCGAAACCGCTTGCTATCTCAGCGCCCAAGCGGCCCAAGGTCGGGGGTTCCCCATGGCGCAACTAGGCAATCGCCGGCTGAAAATACCGCCACGGGTTGATGGTGCGAAGACAATCGCTGAGGCCATCACTCAAGCCCACGGGGCGTACCGATACGAACGGGCGGCCCCAAGGCAAACTATCGGAACGCCTATGGCACCCCGTCGTTCAACGACTCGCCCTTAACATCATGGACAACCGATAGGCTTACAGCCCGGGATGCGCGGCGCCGCCTTCGGGGTCAATCCCGGGATCAAATCGTTTGGGCGGGATATTGAACCGGGGCTGATCGGGGTATTTCGTGTTGTTGGCCGGCATCCAATTCGCCACGCGACGGGCGATGCGCTTCACCTGGCCCTGAGCAATCCGCATGATGTCACCGTTTAGGGCATCAAAGCCTTTGGAGCCAAGCCCTTCACCGATCTTGATAAGGGCCTCGCGCATGAACGGCACACCATGGGTGGGGATCACCACCGCGGGCCGAATAGCTGAGATAATCTCTTTCATCTCCTCAGCCCGGCCATGGCCCTCGCCAAATTCGGACCGCTTACCAACCCGCATCACATCAACGCGGCGCGCTCTCAGCGCTCGGTCCATGGCATTAGCTTGTTCGGGTGCCGCGGTCCGATAGCCCGCGGGCCACACCACCACATCATCCGCCGATGGTCGCCAGCTCTCATGCTCGCCCTTGGACGCTTGGGCCAGGACGGTGGCGTTATCACCATCAACGCCCGTGACCACCTGCAACGCTTCACCGGGCTTAAGCCGGCGTGCCTCATTACTGTTAATGTCGAGGATCCGCAAATCTTTGCCCGTGCGCTCTTTGACAATGGCGGGCAGATCAATACCGCTGGCCTGCAAGGCCACGATATGGGTTTCCACTGATTTACCGCCATAGACAAGGGCACGGCCGGTTTGGGCCGCCACTTGACCCAGGCCGGCCAGTTGCTCCACATAAGAGCCAATAACCGCATAGGTGACCCGTTTTGACGGGTGTTTGTTAACCAGCTCACGGGCTTCGTCGCGGATCACCTGCTCGCGCTTGGCCCAGCCTTCTTTCGGTGCGCCAGTGCTATCGATCAACGCGCTATCAATACCGCGATCCCCCCATTCGCGCAGGGCATTGAGATCCGTCCCGCCGGCGACCAGTGAGCTTTCATCCACCTTGAGATCGCCTGAGTGGTAGTGCCGCGCCGTGGGCGTTTCAATCAGGAAGCTCAGGCCCTGGGGGATTGAGTGCGTGGCACCCGACACCTCGACCGCGATCCTTTTCGATAGCTCGATGCGATCGCCGGGCTTCACGATGTTAATCTCGGGCCAGTGATCCTGATCGACGCCATTATTGGCCAAATGGGCTTGAATTAAGAACGCTGTATATTTGCTGGCGTAAATCGGCGGGGTGACCGCCCCCGATTGAATGTGCGCGGCCAGACCCGCAATGTGGTCGGAATGGCCGTGGGTCATCAGGATGGCGCCGATCACGGGCTTATCCACCTGACTGCGGATCAGCCCACCGTCACTGGCCTCGGCCCGGGGCATGTATTCGCTGTGATCGGGGGTATCGATGCTCTCCACATCATCGCCGTAGAACTTAGTACGGTGCAACAGGCCTACATCAACCAATATTGTCTCAGCCCGCCAGCGGTCGGACTTATCCTTATAGCGGTAGCTATACATATGGGCGTTGCCGCCGATGCTGTCGTCCTGATTTCCGCCCGATGGCGACCACACGAACTCGCCCTGTTCACCGCGGGCTTCCAGGGCGGCTTTATCAACTTTGGGAAAATCAGTGGTCATGGATCAGGCAGGCTAGTTCATGAAGAAGTCACTCCTGACCCTAGCGGCAAATGATGAAAGCCCATGGATTTTGACCGGAAAAATATCCCAAACCCATAAAAAAGCCGCCCAAACTGAGCGGCTTAATCTCGAACTAAAAGTGGCCGCACCTTATAAGCCTGGCCGGTTAGGCGCTGGCGGGTTCGGGTTACGCTTATACTGATCAGCTGTCGGTGCGGCTGTCGCCCCATAGGCGGAGGCATCCGCCATGGTGTTCACCCTCCCCCTATATTGGGGCGCCACATTGGCGGCCTCCCAAGTGGCGAAATCTTGCGCCATGTGCTTGGATTCATCCGCATCAAGACCCTGTGGATGGGTGGCCCGCTCCATGGTACCACCAGCTCGCACAATCTCTGACGCGCCAAGAGTCACGACACCAGCCATGAGCCGCTGCTTAACAGAAGGCTCAGGAGTTTGCTCTTGCCCATTAAGCATATTGGCGTAAGGCGATCCTGGATAAAAAGACGACATTTCTTTCTCCTATCGCTTAAAGCCTATCGCAAACGCTGATCACCTGTCACGGTAATTTAGCTACAATTTTATCTATTTAACCAAATTGCCATAAATCAAGCGCTCTCCTCGATAGTTTCAGGCGCAAGCGGCCGGATGGGTAGGCGGTCTACTAATTCCTTCGGCACGATCTGCCAGAAATTATGCCGCTCCCGATCCCAATCATTCAGCAAGCGTGAGGACAGGCGCGAGGATGTGGCGTTCGC
>JBCCBF010000062.1:0-10548 GCA_039814445.1 Pseudomonadota bacterium | reverse complement strand
CAACGGCCCTTTGACCAGCTGGTTAATATCAGCGCTTTGGCCACCATGGTTGAGCAGGGCTTGGCCGAAAAAACCGCCGATCACCTGGCGCTCACCGCCCCAGGCCGGCAGCGCTTGAACGCGGTCTTGGGGCAATTGCTGGCCTGATCCATTTGTTTAGAACTGGATGTCTTCGAAGGTATCACGCGCCGGATCAATGATCGTGAAATCATCGGCACCAATCTCAATCACTGCCAGCCCCCGTTCAACCAAGCCATTGGGTTGAAAACGGAAAATGCCATCGACACCCGCAAATCCATTGGGGCTGGTTAACACATCATGGCGGTAGATAAGCGAGGTCCAGGCCGCCTGGCGCACTTCCTTATCATTGGTGAAAAAATCAACATTCTGGCGCGCTAGAACCGCGGCCAAGGCCACCGCATCGAATGATAGGGTGGCAAGCCGCGGCGGGGCCGAACCAAAGGCGTCGCGGTATTCTTGGGTGAAGCTCTCGCGCCGTTCGGGCGAGGGCGAGGCAAACCACGCACCCTCCATGGTCGGCTCACGCAGCAGGCTGCGATCATCCCACAGGCTGGTGCCCAGCAATTGCACAACCCGCGGGTCCAAATCATAGAAGGGTAGCAGCGGGCCAATAATGCTCATCCGCGCGCCACCATCGACGATCAACGCCGCGTCATAGGGTGGCTCGCCATAGGTCTCGGCGTTCTTCAAGCGGTTCAAAGCAATCCGGGAGGCGGTATCGGTGCGCGCTGACAAATCAGACCGCACCCGGGTCAGGGCCCGTTGCCGCGCTTGGTAATCGGTGAAATCTTCGACCACCGGCCGCAAATCTTCCACATCATCGGGATAGCGGGTGAGTTTCGTAATATCAATGCCGTATTCCAAGGCGCGGCGCTGGGCGGTTTGTACGACCAAATCGGCATACAGGCTTTCTGGCGCCAAAATACCCAAGCGGCTTAAGCCCTGGGAGGCGGCATAGCCGATCACCCGGTCCACCTGGCTATAGGGCAAAATACCCATGACAAAGGTACCGGACCCGCCAGGGGTACCCAGCGTACCCTGGCCGGCTGGGCTGGCCTGACGCCAATCGGTGGTAAAGGCGATCACATTGACGCCTGCATCCACCGCCTGCGGCTTGATAGCGGCCACCGACCCGCTGAACACAGGGCCCAGGACCAATTCAACATTTTCCGCCAACAGGGCGGCCATAGCGGCCTGGGCACCCTCAGGCGTACCGCCGGTGTCACGGGGGATCAATACGAAATTCTCATCGCCCAATTTGAACATCGCCAGCTGGGCCGCGCGGAACATGGCTTGGCCCACATCGGCACCGCGACCCGATAGGGGTAACAGCAAGCCGACCTTGACCTCACGCCCACGATCGCGGGTAAACGTGCCGCCTTGTAACTCAATGATCCGGCTGTCATCGGGCCGGGATAATTGTTCGGCCTGGGTTACCGGCCCGGCCACGCGCCCGGCACCGGTAAGCAGCTGGGCTTGCGAGGTAAAACCAGGACCGCCGGGTCGCTGATTTGGCCCCGGTTGTGCGCAGGCCACCATGAAAACACAGGCGAACAAGGCCAGCCACCATGATCGGTGAGACCAAATTAAACGGCTGGTGAATTGGCGTTGTGAGTTATACATCTGTTCTGATCTACACCGCTTCGGCATATATCCCAACTGTCGAGCACCGTTCTGCCTGCCAAGCATAGGCCCAGTGTGACCCAGAATCCTACCCACGAGACGGTAGCACCCAAGCTATTACTCCCGCCCCAACCGGTCGCCAAAGGACTGCATTTGGTGGCAACGCCCATTGGTCGGTTGAGTGATATTACCTTACAGGCCCTGCATGTTTTGGCGGCCGCTGATGTGATTTTATGCGAAGACACCAGGGTTAGTCGCAAATTGCTTGATTATTACGGCATTGATAAGACGCTTTGGGCTTATCACGACCACAATGCCGCCGAACAACGGCCCCGTATTATCGAACGGCTAGAAGCCGGCAACACCATAGCCTTGATCTCCGACGCTGGCACCCCGCTGGTGTCTGACCCGGGCTATAAATTGGTCAATGATGTGGTGGCAGCAGGCCTGCCGGTGACCACCGCACCCGGTGCCAGCGCGGTCCTCACCGCCTTGCAGCTTGCGGGCTTACCCACTGACCGCTTTGTGTTTTTGGGCTTTCTGCCGCCACGCAGCGCGGGGCGTAAGCGTACGCTTCAGGATTGGCGGGACAGCACCGCAACAATTGTGGTCTTTGAGACGGCAAAACGGATGGTGGCGAGCCTAAAAGACGCGGTGACCGTGTTCGGCGACCGCGAAGCGGCATTAAGCCGCGAGCTGACCAAGCGCCATGAGGAGGTGGTGCGAGGGCCGCTGCCGGATCTTTTGGCCAAGGCAGAAGCAGGCAAAATTGTGCTGAAAGGCGAATGCGTGTTGGTGATCGGCCCGTCTGATGGCCTGCCCGATACCGCCCAGGTGGATATCGATGCCTTGCTGCGCGATGCCATGGCCCGCCATACGGTGAAAGATGCCGTGCGCCTGGTCAGTGGCGCCCATGGCCTGGATAAGCGCGATGTTTACGCCCGTGCCCTGGCCTTGCGCGATGGCAAATAATCGGCGGCAAAGCGCTGAAAAACGGGGACGCCGGGCCGAAAGCCTGGCGGCCATCTGGTTGCAAATCAAAGGCTACCGCATCCTCGCCCGACGGTTCAAAACCCCCGTGGGAGAAATCGACCTGATTGTCCAACGGGGGGCGGTCATCGCGTTTGTAGAGGTCAAAGCCAGGGGCAATAAGACCGATGCTTTACAAGCGCTCAACGCCCAATCACGCGCCCGGATAACCCGCGCGGCCGATTGGTATCTGGCCCGGCGTCACGCCACACGCATGGCACCAAAGCCACACAAAAAAGCCGAAATCACCCGGTTTGATATGGTGCTGGTAGTACCGGGGCGGCCACCACACCATATGCCTAATGCCTGGGTTGATGGTTTGGCGTGAAAAGCCGTCCATGACCGTCGATAAATACCGCCGATGACGACCCATAACTACCCGCGGTGAACCCAAGACACCACCTGCTACGCTGGTGGCAACCATGACAGAATGTGAGGCCCCCATGTTTACCGCATCCGTCTTTAACGGCCGTTTCATCAATCGCCAGTTCCAGGCCCCAGCGCCCTTTTCACCAGCGCCTTTTGCCAGAGCGCCCTTCGCCATGGCGGCCTTAACGGGCCTCGCCTTACTCGCCACCGGCTGTACGCCCGCGGGCACCTTACTGGGCGCGGGCGCTACCGTCGGCGTCGCCGCCGCGCAAGAACGCACGGTGGGGGCCGCCCTAGACGACACCGTTATTTCCACGCGGATCTCCGAACGGTGGTTCCGCCACAGTGAGCCCATGTTTTTAGCGCTCGACCTGACCGTGGTCGAAGGCCGCGTGCTGATCACCGGCACCTTAAAAGATGCTGATCTGCGGGTGGATGCCGTCCGGCTAGCCTGGCAAGTGCCCGGTGTCCATGAAGTGATCAATGAGATCCAGCTCACCGATGAGAGTGAGGGTATCCGTGGGTTTGCCCGGGATGTGCGGATCGCCAATGAACTGCGGGCTAAGCTTACCTTTGATCGGGAAGTCAGCGCGGTGAATTACTCAGTCGATACCGTGGGCGGGGTGATTTATTTGATGGGGGTGGCACAAAACCAAGCAGAACTTGAGCGCGTGGTCGGCCATGCCCGTAATATCGAAAGCGTACGCCGCGTGGTTAGCTATGTGCGGTTGCGTGATCAGGCGATCCCAGGGCAAGAGGGCGCCGAACAAACCGCCGCCACGCCCATTGAGGCACCGCCAGTAAACGAACCAGGGGTTACCGCCACGGCCCCAAGCACGAATGCCTCCGGCTTCACACCCAGCGTCGCCCCGGGCGGCCAACCGGTGATTATCGAGCCGCTTAACCCGACCCGCTAAACCGCCCACGCGCAACTCATGGCTGTCAGCCTTCCCTTGCCAACTCCTCTCAAGGAACACCCCTAAGGATCACCCACAATGGACCTGGCTGAGGCCGAAGCCATTTTAAAAGCTGCCGGACAACAGGCCGATGACGAGCTTGATTTGCTGGCGATTGCTGGGGCCTTTGCCTTGTTTGACCTGGGCGATTTGGATGAACCCGTGCCCCTGGACCCCTATTACCGGCATGTGGATGAGATGGCCGCAGCGATCCGCCGGGCCCTGCCCGATACCAGTGCCTCTACCGATCTCAGCACCCATCTAGATGCGTTGCGCGCGGTGATGGTGGAGGGCGAGGGCTATAACGGGGATGACCAGGATTACGACGCCTTGCACAACGCCAATATCCTAAGCGTCATGGAGCGACGCAAAGGCCTGCCGGTCGCCCTAGGGCTAATTTCCATGGCCTTGGCTGATCGCTTAGGCTGGGATTTGGCGGGGCTTAATTTCCCAGGGCATTTCCTGCTGAAACTATCAGTTGGCAGTGAACGGGCCGTGATCGATCCCTTCAACAGCTTTAGCGAAAGACAACCGGGGGATTTGCGCCTGTTGATCAAAGCCCATCGCGGACCCGAGGCTGATTTTAGCCCTGAGCATGAAAACGTGGTGAGCCGCCGTGATGTGCTCTTACGCCTGCGTAACAATGTCAAAGTGCGCTTGCTGGACGCCGATGATGAAGAGGGCGCCCTGGCCTGTGTTGATCAGATGTGTTGGCTAAAACCCCAAGACCCCGACCTACGCCGCGAGGCCGCCATGCTTAATATTCGTTTGAGTAAATTACGCGGTGCTATTGAGGCCCTGGAGGGGGTCGCGTTGGTGGAGGATGATCCGCAAGCTGCGATCGAAGCCGCCAATATGGCGCGTGAGTTGCACCGTAAGCTAAACTAAGCGTAGCTTAGTGATCCGAGCTGTCTAATACCCACCATTTTCACCCCTAGTGTTGAGCCACCGTCATGAGCCTAACCGTCGCCATTCAAATGGACCCGATGGAGAGCATCAATATCCACGCCGATAGCAGCTACATGATGGCGCTCGAAGCTCAAGCGCGCGGCCATACGCTCTACCATTACCTGCCTGATGCCCTTGCCTATGAGGACGGTAAGGTAATCGCGCGGGCCAACCCCATGCGGGTTTGGCGGCCAGATAGTGGCGATCAAAAAGACGGGTATTTTGAGTTCGGGCCCACCGAGATGCTGGATATTGCCAGCACCGATGTGGTGCTGATGCGCCAGGATCCGCCGTTTGACATGGCCTATATCACCGCCACCCATCTGCTTGACCTGGTCAAGCACCAGACCTTGGTGGTGAATGATCCCACCGCGGTGCGTAACGCCCCGGAAAAGCTTTTTGCGACCCTGTTCCCTGGGCTTTTGCCGCCCACCCTCATAACCCGTGACCCGGCGATGATCCGAGCCTTCCGGGACAAGCATCAGGATATCATCGTCAAACCGATTTTTGGCAATGGCGGGGCTGGCGTGTTCCATGTGGCGCCAGGTGATGAGAACCTAGGGTCCTTGATCGAAATGTTCCATGCCGCCAGCCGGGAAGCGGTGATTTGCCAACAATATCTGCCCGCGATCAAACAGGGCGATAAACGCATCATCTTAATCGAAGGCGAGCCTGTGGGTGCCGTTAGCCGGATGCCAGAAGAGGGTGAGGCGCGGGCTAATTTTCACGCCGGTGGCAGTGCGCGTAAAACCACGCTAACTGCACGAGAACAAGAGATCTGCACACAGATCGCCCCGGTTTTACGGGACCAGGGGTTGTTATTCGTGGGCATTGATGTGATCGGTGACTTCCTGACCGAAATTAACGTCACATCGCCAACGGGAATCCAGGAAATCAACGCCTTAGACGGCATTCAAATTGAGGCCATGATGTGGGATGCGATCGAAAAACGTCGCGCCGGCCGACTATAAAGCCTCCTGCGGGTTTACGACCCCAGCTCTTCGAACACGGGCGGTTCGCTGCACACTTCTGGTTGTGGGACGTTATCATTCACCCCCAGATGGACGGGCGAGATCGCCTCATCCCGGGCGATCAGCTCCATATCGGCCCGGTGCTCCACATAATGCAGCTCGCCGAACAAGGCCTGGCCTAACGCCACGGGACCCAAGCCAGGGCAATGGCTGTCTTGGGCAAGATGGTGAAGCAAATCTTCTGGGCTTTGCTGAGTCGGCTCGATAGCGGCTAGCCGCTCATGCCAATGGATCAGATCATCAATGGCGCCGGGCTCTTCGGCCATGATTTGTAAGGCCATCAGCATAAAGTTAGCGGTGGCTTTCCCATCCGCGCTCAACGCCAACCGGTCAAGATTACGGTTTACCACCAGATAACCCGTCATACCGGTAATAAACTGATCCACCCGATCACCATGGGGTGGCTCGGTGATGATCGCCATGGTCAAATCACCAGGCGGTGCCATCACAAAGCCCGCATTATGACATTGGGTCACTTTGCCCAAATGAACCCGCATCTCAACCAGCCAAAACCAGGTCTTATGGGCGCGGCCTTGGTCCATATGACCGTGGCCATTACTGGCAATCGCCAATAACACATCGAGGCCAGCGCCCGGCACAGCATGGGGACTGTCGGCTGCTTTACCAAGGTTATAGGCGGGGTGATCGCGGCGGGTATATCGAGACATGGGGGAGCGCTCCTTTGCTGTTCTCATATCAGCATGATCAGACGCTACTCGATGTTTATGAAAGTTGTGCGAACGATAGTGGATACTCAATCCTGCATGGACCGCCAAACGCACTCATCCGGGCTATGGGGCGGCGTTTATCTGGTTTGACAGCACCGCACGGGTCTGGTCGATGGTTCGGGTTAAATCAGCCCGTGCAGATGCCTGGTCATCCGGCCATCCGTGATGGGTTAACACATGGGCCATCTGGCTCAAGCGCATGCCGCCCATGGACCCGGCCATGGATTTCATATCATGGCTGTTCTTTCGCCAGACCGGGTCATCCGCCTGGGGCTCGAGCGCCCCTAAACTGTTTTGGAAATCATCAAGCTGATCCAGAAACTGGCTGATGAGTTGGTTAAGTGCTTCATCGCCCAATATTTCCACCAATTGCTGCTGCACACCCGTGTCCAACACCGGAATGCCCATGCAGGCTCCCCAATCGGCCACGTATTGTGACAGCTGGAACGGGTGGACGGCATCCTCAGGGCTTGCGCCATCGGTTTCCGCCAACAGGTTACGCAGCTGGTCCCAATCCACGGGTTTCTTCAGCAACCCTGCAAAGCCAGCTGCCGCCAGACGTTCGGGCAAACCCTCATCGGTGCTGGCGGTAAAGGCATAGACCGGGCCCATCTGGCCGTGCCGCCGGTAGTCGTCAAACCCCTGCATCACGTCCCAACCACTCATATCCGGTAGGGTCAAGTCCAACAGGACCATATCAAAACCATCGGTTTTGACCGCTTCCAAGGCCGCCGCCCCATGGTCCACCAGACACACATGGTGGCCCATGCGTTGTAGATAATTCTTGATGAGCCGGCTGGCGACGGCGGCGTCCTCAACCACCAAGATAGTCTTAGCCCGCAGGCCAAGACCGCGCGACACCGCGATCAGCGGATCGTCCAAATCCAGGTCTTCCTCTTCATCAATATCAAGGGCGACCGTTTCAACCGCAGGCGGTGCGTTTAGCACCAAGTGCCAAACAACCTCAGGCTCGCTCGCCCCGCCATTTGACGGCACCGTGTAATCAAGCTGTCCCCCCAAACTAGGCGCGAGCATATGGCACCAGGCCAAATCAGCGAACCAGTCAGGGCTGGGAAAGGCGTCATCGCCAGCTGCTTTTGCACAGGCTTCCTGCCATTGTGCCTCATCGAACAGCATCTGACAGCGGGCATCAGCCATCGGGTTTATCGCACCACCTTGGGCACAAACCTGTATGGATAGCTGCTCATCGGGTGCCGGGGTGTGGGCGATGGTAAGAGTCAGATCTGATTGCGGCGTGTGGGCCCGCGCCGCGTCCAGCAGCGCGCGCACCATGAACATCACCCGATCGGCATCGAGGACCAGCATGGGTATTTGGTCATCCAGGCTTAGGGTAATCGCCCGCCCCATCTGGTCTAAATCGGCGTGGTAAGTCTTGTGCAACTGGCCGATCATGCCAACGATATCCGTCATGATCGGGTAGGTCAGCAACCGCCCTTCTCGCACCCGCGCCCGATCGCGCCAGAAGCGTGCGGCGGCGGCCATGGGCTGCAGATGATTGGGGTGGTCGAACAAGGGTAAGGCTCGTCAGGCGCGGAGGAATAGGCGATTGTTTCACAGCTTACAAACAAACCATAGAGCTGGGCGTGATCGATAAGAAAACCAGTCTCAGGGCTGACAGAATCGACGCATAAAAGCCGCATGGGATCAGAACCGCGCCAGCGATGGCGCTGTTAACCACTCTAATCCCCAGATAGCGCCTGGTCATACGTGATCAAAATAGCCCGTTATGAGTTTTCGCCCGGGCTTAACCCACAATCCCCAAGCGGCTACCTTGCAAAGCCAAGAACTGGGTGAAACAATTAACTCACGTCCATCTGACATATTGATAATGCCCCATGAACACGATTCTCGATCGCAAAACCTTCTATAAAGACGATTATATCTTCCGCGAAGGTGACGCCGCTTATGCCGCCTATTTGATCCGGGCTGGGAAAGTGCACATCATGCGGTTTCGGGATGATGAAGAGGTGGTGCTAGCGACCCTGGGTAAAGGGCAATTGTTTGGTGAATTGGCGCTGATCGATAGCGCCCCCCGATCGGCCGACGCTGTCGCGGCCTCCAATTCGGTGGAGCTGGTGGTGGTGACCGAGCAATCATTACGCCGCAAAATCAATGAGCTTGATGACTTCATGCGGGCTTGGTTCAAAATGTTGACCGATCGCCTGCGCCATATGAATGAATTGGTCGATGCCGATAAAGCCGTGAAACCAAAGGGTGACCGGAACGCACCGCCCGAGGATGACGCCTAAATCGTCGTCACGGTCACTGTGACCAATACCGGTACCGCCATTACGCGGCAGCGGCTGCCACCGATAAACGCCGGTAACTCAAAGCCTCAGCCACCGCTTGACGGTCCACCTTATCCTCTTGCGCCATATCCGCGATGGTTCGGGCGACCCGCAACACCCGGTGATAACCACGCGCCGATAAGCCCATGCGGTCCGTGGCATCATAGAGCATCTGTTGCGCCGGGTCGGTCATGGCAATCGCCTGGTCCAAGGCCTCGCCCTGAAGCTCCACATTGCTGCGGATAGCCCCAAGGCCAAGGTTCTGCATCCGTTGATGCTGGAACAACCGGGCCGCTAACACACGGGCGGCCACCACGGCGCTGGTCTCCCCAGGCTTTTCGATGGCGAGATCGCGCGGGCGCACGGCCGGCACGGCCACATGCAGGTCAATGCGGTCATAGATGGGGCCCGATATCCGCGCTTGATACTCGCTGGCGCATCGGGGGGCCCGGGTGCATGACTGGGCGTTTGCCAGGCCCATATCACCGCCCCCACAACGGCAGGGGTTCATGGCGGCAATCAATTGGAAGCGCGCGGGATAGGCTACATGTTGATTGGCCCGCGCCACCACCACCCGGCCGCTTTCCATGGGCTGGCGTAACGCTTCGAGTACCGGGCGCTGAAATTCTGGCAATTCATCAAGGAACAAAACGCCCCGGTGGGCCAGCGATACCTCACCAGGCTTCACCTTGAGCCCGCCTGTGAGAAACAATGAAAAGTAAGAAAAATTACAACATTAAATGCGAACCGGCGCAGCCCGACGTAGTCGGCAAGCCGGTTCGCGACATCCCAATCCAGACTAGGTCCGTTTCAGGGATAATGCCCCAAGGCTGGCGCTACGAGTCCAGCCTGGAACGAGACTTCATGGTCAGCATGAGCTTTGAGCCGGATTTTGAGGATCTAGTACCTCAACCTCTTACCCTCAGCTACAGCGATAGATCCGGGCAGCAACGGCGCTACACCCCAGACGCTCTAGTAAAATTTCAAGCTGACCCTCCATTGGGGCAGGCACCTCGCAATCCCTGGCTCTGTGAAGTGAAGTATCGCGCTGACTGTCGATCTTTATGGCGCAAGCTGCTGCCAAAGTATCGCGCTGCTAAGATGTTTGCCCAAGAAAGGGGATGGGAATTTCACATCTTTACGGAGTTGGAACTCAGAGGCCCTTATCTAGAGAATCTATACTTCCTCCGGATGTTCTTGCGGCGATGCGATGACCGGTATCTAGCTCATGCGATCCTTGATAAGATTTGGGATCTGCAGATTACCGACCCTCATGCGCTTCTGCACATCATGTTCCAGCACCCGGACAATCGCGCAGCTGCGCTGCCGATTATTTGGTTTCTGGTCGCAACTCGACGAGTGGGAGCAAAACTGCATGAACCGCTAACTATGTTCACTCCGATTTGGCATCTGGAGGGAATGAATGAGCCCCTTTAATCGCATTGTTGCCGGTAGTGTTGTCCTGGCAGAGAACGAAAGACTGATTGTCCTTCAGCTTGAGGATCTTCAGCGGGCAACAGTCAGGAATCTTGAT
>JBCCBF010000231.1:0-4783 GCA_039814445.1 Pseudomonadota bacterium | reverse complement strand
CAATGACTTTCATTGGTTAAAATGTTTGATAAACCCAGATATACGCCTGTTTCACGAAAGTAACCGCCTTCACAATCTGAATGGTGATCCAAAGCCATGATTATTGCGTATTTTCAGTAGTTTATTTTCTAGCCTTCTAACCATGATGACGCCCCATGTCGCTTAAAAACTTTATCATCGCCTATCTCAGCACCGTGCTTGTCTTCCTCGGTATCGATGCTGTTTGGTTGATGTTCATCATCATGGATTTCTATCAAGCCCAACTTGGTGATGCTTTGCTGGACAAACCAAATTTCGGGATCGCCGCCGGCTTCTATCTGATTTACACAGCCGGCATCGTGTATTTTGCCGTGCGCCCGGGTCTGGCCGCGGCCTCTTGGCGGGTGGCCTTGGTAAATGGCGCGTTTTTGGGCCTGCTCTGCTACGGCACCTATGACATCACCAATCTGGCAACTCTCAAGGCGTGGAATTGGAAAATTGCTGCGGTGGATATTCCGTGGGGTATCTTTTTAACCGGCACATCAGCCCTGGGCGGGTATGCGCTCACGCGCCTGTTCAGCCCCACCACCACCACCGATTCTTAAGAGCCACCCGTCAGGCCGCAGCATCATTGATGGGTTCGATAGCGGGGGTAAGGCTTAAAACCTTTGCCACCGCATTCAAACGGCGCTGCACCACATCGGTGATCAACGCATCAAACGCCGCCGGCACATAGAGCGCGACACGCTTATCCTCACGCACCAACCGGGTGTGATCCAACACGTTCTCCGCTCCTGCTGCCAGGGTTTGGCCTAAGCGTAAAGCGTTGCCCAGCAATTCGGCTTGTTGGTTCAAATGATCATCTAAAACATGGGCGGCGACGGCATGGGCATCATATTTGCCGCCATAGCGCCGGTGCAGCACGGTTGCTAGGAACACACGCTCTTTGTGATCAATGCCGACCATGGTGGACCGCAACACACGCAAAAACGCATGCTCCGCCCTGTAATCCGGGTGCTCAGCCCAGCAGAAATCACTGAGCAAACACGACGCCCGGCGCAAACGCTCTTCCTGGGGTTTTTCCTCGGGGAACAGGCCAGCGCTCCAACGAAACAGGCCCACGGACCCATCAAAGCGACTGTTGCGGGCTTCAATCGATCGGCACGAGAACAGCAGCGGATCTTGATCACGCATGGGGTTTTCCAAGCGATCAAACAACACCCCCTCCCGCAGCCCGTAGGATGAGAAAGTCAGCTCTTTTGGGCGTAGGACGCGCAACAGCATGTTCATCATCATGGCCGCATGGGGAATGACATCGATCCGACGGCTCGATATCGCCATCTTTTCCAGCGAGCTACGCGATTGGTGTGAGATCAAATCAGTGAAATCGAGGGCCTCATCCAAGGGCATGGCATAGGCATGGATGATGTGCAGCGGGTGCTTTGAATGGCGCATATGCATCTTGGCCAGCGCGCGCCAAGCGCCGCCCACAGCATATAACCGCTTGCCGCGATTATCCTTGAGCCACTCGATTTGTTGAAAGGCCGCGTCGATATACGCTTCCGCAGCCTCCCGATCCGGGAAATCACTGGGAAAACGAAACGGCCCGAAGGGAAGGCTTTCTTGTTGCCGATGCTGCTGCTTACGCACCGCCACCAGCTCAAGCGACCCGCCGCCCAAATCGCCGACAATACCGTCGGCGCTGGGCATACCGGCAATCACACCCATGGCCGATAACCGTGCCTCCTCCACGCCGGATATAACCTGAATACTCAGGCCGGTTTCACGTTCTAACCGGTCCTTGAAATCAGGGCCGTCTTTTGCATCCCGCAGGGCGGCGGTGGCAATGGCGATAACATGGGGGATGGCGAGCCGGTTTATTAAGGCCGCAAAACGCTTTAACGCTGTAAGCGCCAAGGCTTTCCCGTCGCTATGCAGTTGCCCTGTCTTGGCCAGCCCTCGCCCCAAACCGCACATCTGCCGTTCGTTGAACAAGGTAAGCGGCGTGCGATCAAGCTGATCGTAGATCACCATGCGGATCGAGTTTGAGCCGATATCGATCACCGCGATACGGGCGTCTTGCGTCGCGGATGGCTTACGATGAAGGCCGATTTTATCAGGCATAGGCACTGTCTACATAACGGGCTAAGCCAAAGGAGACACCAAACGCATCATAGAATGCAAGAAGACAAGCAAGGTGACGATCTGTCAATGCCGCGCCCATAGCCGATGGGCAACGCTAGCGCTTGCGCCTAGGGCGGGCGTCGAGCTGTAAGGTCGGCGGGCTTGGTGCTTGGGTCAAGGCGCTGCCTCGCCCTGACAGGCTTGGGTTGGTCATGAAATATTCATGGGCCATGAACCGGTCCGCCGGGTCAGCATCGTCCGGCAGGCGGAACCGCTGATAGCTGCCATCGGCTTGCATCACCCAGCATTGTTCCGTGTCTTTTAAATTGGCCACCATGATTTGATGCAGGATTTGCCGATGCACGGTTTTGTTTTCGATCGGCACCAGGGTTTCAATACGGCGGTCCAAATTTCGCGGCATCAAATCGGCCGATGAAATCATCACCCGTGCTTGTTCGGATGGCAGGCCATGGCCGTGGCCAAAGCAGTAAATACGGCTGTGCTCCAAATGCCTACCGACAATGGAATAGACCTCAATATTCTCAGAAAGCCCTGGTATTCCTGGGCGCAGACAACAAATCCCGCGCACCACCAGCACCACTTTCACCCCGGCCATGGAGGCTTGATACAAGCGGTCGATGATGTCGGGATCGACCAGGGAATTCATCTTCATCCAAATCGCCGCGGGCTTGCCCGCCCGGGCATGGGTGATTTCACCGTCGATGGCCTCATTCAGCGTCTTGCGCAAGGATAAGGGTGCCACGGCTATTTTGTTGAGCCGTGCGGGGGCTGCGTAACCGGTCATGTAATTAAACAATTGCGCGGCGTCGTAACAAAGCAGCGGGTCACAGGTGAAGACCGATAAATCGGTATAAATCTTTGCCGTGATGGGGTGGTAATTGCCGGTGCCCAAATGGACATAGGTGCGCAGGCCGCTCGCTTCACGCCGCACTACCATAGAAACCTTCGCATGGGTCTTAAGATCGGCGAATCCCAAGACAACTTGGGCCCCAGACCGCTCCAAATCCCGTGCCCATCGCAGATTGGCTTCTTCGTCAAACCGGGCGCGGATTTCCACCATGGCCGTCACCGATTTGCCCGCCTCCGCGGCTTCGACAAGGGCGCTGATGATCGGTGAATCTTTGCTGGTGCGGTAGAGTGTTTGTTTGATCGCCACCACATCCGGGTCCCGCGCAGCCTGGCGCAGGAACTGCACCACCACATCGAAACTCTCATAAGGGTGGTGGACAAGAATGTCTTTATGGCGGATCGCGGCAAAGCAATCGCCGCCAAAATCGCGAATACGCTCGGGGAACCGTGCTTGATAAGGCGGAAATAACAGGTCAGGCCGCTCATCAACGATCAGCTCCTTGGTGTCCACCAAACCCAGCAAGCCATCAAACACAAAGCAATCTTCGGGTTGCACCTCTAGCTCTTCGCGCAAAAACTCGCGCAAATCCTCGGGCATACGCTCTTCAAAGGTCAGTCGGATAACCTCGCCACGTTTGCGTCTTTTCAGTGCGTTTTCAAAAGTGCGGACCAAATCCTCAGCTTCTTCGTCCAGTTCCACCTCACTATCGCGCAACACCCGAAAGGTGCCACTGCCAAGCAATGTCACGGGCTGCGGGAACAGATGGTGAAAGAACTCAATAACTGCGCGCTCTAACAACACAAAACGTATCGCCTCACCCGGCAGGCGAATAAACCGGGGCAGACCGCTGGGTAATGGCACCAGCGCGTTCATGTCCTCATTCTGGGTGGGGTCATGCAGCTTTAACGCAAGCGAGAAGCCCTCATTGGGGATGAACGGAAACGGATGGGCGGGATCAATGGCAATCGGCGTGAGGATCGGGAATATCTGGGTCAGAAACTCTTGTTCCAACCACGCCATATCCTGTTCTGACAATGAATCCGTACGCTCAACCTGGATACCATCTTCCGCCAACTCCCGTCGCAACCGGCGATAGGAGGCTTGCTGGTCTTGCATCAACTCAGCCGCCCGGCTGTTGATGGCATTGAGCTGTTCGGATGGGGTCAACCCTTCGGGCGTAAGCTTTTTAAAGCCTTCAGCTTTTTGGCCTTTTAGGCCCGCCACACGCACCATGTAAAACTCATCCAAATTGCTGGCTGAGATCGACAGAAAACGAACCCGCTCAAGCAAGGGATGGTTGGGGTTGTCGCTCTCTTCGAGCACCCGTTGGTTAAACGCCAGCCATGACAGTTCGCGGTTCAAAAACCGGTCTGGGCTGTCCGTGGCGATTTCAGGCTCGACCTGTTGGTCTGCGGCGGTCGCGGGCCTGACATTCAGGGCGCTCGCCACGGGTTCGAAATTCACCAACTCACCAATCAGCGCGGCCCCGTCATCAGCATCACCATTGGACGTATCGGCGTCCATGCGGCTGGGATCGTTTTGCGTCGTCTCGGTCAAGACAAAGCCATCCGTTTGGTCAGTCAAAGCAAAGAGGAAATGATTACCCTGTTCCATATATATATGGTAGGCAACCGGCGACCACCAGTTGTAAAATCGAAAAAAAAGTCGATTTTTGAAGGAGATACGGTAATCGGGAATGCTCTAGTCAATAATAATGACGATATTTACTCAATGCCTCATGGAAATTATTGAGCAATTACAATCATGAAACGTCATGACAAGCGGGAAAATTTCCGCTCAAATTATTAT
>JBCCBF010000220.1:0-4985 GCA_039814445.1 Pseudomonadota bacterium | reverse complement strand
CCGCCACCTGGCTGTCCAAGCCCTGGCCATAGGGTTTCCAAAGGGGCAGGCGCCAGACAGGATCGCTAACCGTCATCCCAGCCCGGCTTATACCCTCAGCCAGTTCATCATCATCGGTCATCATGGCGGGCAGATCTGGGCCCAGGGCCACCCGGGCGGCCCCGGTGAGAGTGGCGAAATCGACCAATAAATCGGGTTCTTCCCCAGCCGCCAGGTGCAACGCATCGGCCAAGACCAAGCGGCCTTCGGCGTCGGTGTTGCCAATCTCCACCGTGATACCCGCGCGGGTATTGATCACATCCTTGGGCCGGAAGGCATTGCCAGAAACGGCGTTTTCCACAGCGGGGATCAGCACCCGTAACCGCACGGGCAGTTTCGCCGCCATGATCTGGTGTGCCAGACCTAGCGCTTGGGCAGCACCCCCCATATCTTTTTTCATGTTTAGCATGGCGCCGCTGGGCTTTAGGTCCAGGCCACCCGTGTCAAAGCACACCCCCTTGCCCACCAGGGTGATCAGCGGGTGTTTCTTTTTGCCCCATTGGATATCGATCAACCGGGGTGCCCGGTCGCTGGCCATGCCGACGGCATAAATGGCGGGGTATTCTTGGGCGAGCACGCCTTGGTCATCGGTGATGGCAATTTTGGCCTTAAAACGTTTAGCCAGGGTGGTGGCCGCCGCTGCCAATTCGGCCGGGCCCATGTAATTCGACGGCATGTTGACCAAGTCGCGGGTCAGCCAGACTGAACGGATGCTGGCTTCTATGCGGTCTAATAGGGGGCCTGCGGGCACCACCAGGGTGGCACCGGGCTTGTCTGCTTTTGCCTTGGTTTTAAGGGCGGTGAAGCCATAGCGGCTCAGCCCCCAGGCCAGCGCCATCTCACTGATCTCGGCATCGCTGGGTGCTTGGTTGTTCACATGGGCTAGCCGGTACGTGCCCGGGGGCAGTTTCTTCGCCAGGCCAGCGGTGGCGTAGAGCTCCACGTCACCGATGGCGGCGGCGATCACTTGTTTGATGCCGCCGGTCTTGCCCGGGATCATCAAACAAGCCTGGGCTTTGAGCGTGAAATCTTGATCGGCGATCCAGGCTTTGACGGTTTTTGTCTGGCGTTCATGCCAGGCATCAAAACTGGCTTGATCATCAAACAGACTGATGGGGATGGCATCTTGCCCAGTATCCGCACTGATCGGTACGGACCGGGTTAGGGCATCGATCGCGGGTGCATCAGGGTGCGGGGTATCAATGGCTGTGGTCGCGGTTTTCGATTTGGCAGCAGGCATCGGTTCAGCGGGTCTCAATCAGCAGGTGACAGCATCCCAGGCAGGGTGATGGTACGCATCACCGGATCATCACGAGATAATCACCGGGGGCGTCACGGGGGAAACACTATGGCTATCCAACCTTTCCGTTACCGGAACGATACCTCAAGCCCTCACCATGAAAGCCCAGGGTCCGGCTGTGTCGCGCTGATGCAAAAGCCACAAAACGAGGCAACAGTGGGTATTATGGGGCCGCCAAGCGGATAGTTTTGCCCATCAAATACCGTCAGGGTTGGCCTGAGGTTCGGTTTCCGTTGGCTCATAAGGCGTCGATTCGCCCAGATAGGCGGGGGATTCAAGACCGGCGGCACTGGCCGTCAGCATCGCACAACCGGCATCGCCGAAATCAAACTCTGGTTCGTCCTCTTCAATCCGTGGGTCAAAGCTAAACGCCAGGGTGGAGGTCGGGCGCATGATTTGGAAGTCACCCTTATCCTCATCCTCCACCGTATCGCCCACAATATTGCGATAAAGGCCCAGGGCGCTGAGGGCCAGGCCGATCACCACCACACTGATAAAGATCCCAGGACCTGCGCCGATTAGGGTCAGTAATTGACCGCCAATCAAGGGGCCGATGACGGTTCCTAAGCCATACACCATCAACAGCCCCGCGCTCGCCGCCACCATGTCGTTAAAGTCGATAAAGTCAGTGGTATGGGCGATACCAACGGAATAAAAGATCGGGATCAGCGCGCCGGTGATAAAGATCAAGGTGAGGGCGATATGTTTGAGATCGCTGGGCAGGGCGAGACCTGCAATCCCCCCGATCGACAGCAACATAGCCGCGCCGATCAATACATACCGGCGATCAATCATGTCCGACAGCCGACCCGCTGGGAATTGGCAGAGGAACCCACTCAAGACAAAGGTCAGCATGATCAGCGCGATAAAGCTGTTGGTGGGATCAATCTCACGTCCCCAAACCGGCAGGAAGTTGGCGAGGATCGAATTCAACACCCCCGATGCGATCACCGCAAAGAAGCCCAGAGGGGATAATCGAAACAGTTTCTTGATCGGAAAGCGTATGGTTTGCACAGGGGTCGGCGCTTGAATATTCGCCAGACTTAACGGTATCACCGAGACGCTGATTAAAATCGCGGCGGTGATAAAAATCAGCACATCGGCCGGGTCAATCACCGCGATCAGGCCTTGGCCGAGGGTGACGCCAAAATAGTTCACCGCCACATAGATGCTCAGGACTTGCCCCCGCACCGCGTTGCTGGTGCTCTCATTAATCCACCCCTCGGTCAGGGTGAAGACCCCCGCAATACAAAACCCAGCCACAAACCGTAACGCGGCCCAGGCGATAACGCCCACATATAGGCTTTGGGTTAGGGCGGTGACTAAAAACAAACAGGCAAAAGCGGCAAACACACGGATATGGCCCACCCGGCCAATCATCTTAGGCACCACGAGCGTGCCCAGCATAAAGCCCACAGCATAGGCAGCACCCACCATGCCAATACCATTGGTGGAGATGCCTTCTAGATCGAGCCGAATGGTGGTGCCTGTGCCGATTAATCCATGGCCGATGGTGACCAGCATGATGGTCACCAACAATGGTGCAATTGACAGGATCAGCGTGCGCAAGTCACCGATCATGGCGGGGATGCCTTCTTGCCAGTGGCACCGGATATCATGTCCCGGTGGCAACTAATTGTAAGGGTGGAAGTGATGTGATGCGGGCTTTACTGGATACTATGATCCCAGGTCAAAACATTTCGTTACCTGGTGGCGGTCAACCACCTTGTCTTGCGCCAGTTTGGCCCTGAACCACTTGTTTACCCGCGGTTTCCCGAACGCCGTAAACACAGGGGACATTTGCCACATGGCCCCAATTGATATCCAGCACCGCATCCCAATCATAGATGTCAGGTCTGAATTGCACCGAGCCATCATGCTCGACCCAAGCGGTTCGGTAGATCAAATGCACCGGCATGGGGTTATTGAGGGTGACGCTGCGGGTTTTATAGTTTTCGATCAACCGTTGAACCCGCGCCACATCCCAGCCGTCTTGCTGGGTTGCCAGATGGGCGGAAATATCCACGGCCTGATCGACCCGCACGCAGCCTGAGCTGAAGGTGCGTAACGCTTTTTCAAACAAATCTTCATTCGAGGTGCCATGGAGGTAAACCGAATGATTGTTATCAAACATGAATCGCACGGGACCCAGAACATTCCAAGGTCCGGGGTCTTGGCGGAATTTATAAGGCAGATTTTCCAGCCCATTATAGGTGTACCAGTCGATCTCTTCGGCTGGGATCTCGGTCATGCCCGGGCCAAAGGTGTCATAGACCCGAATGCCGTTATTCCAGAAATAATCAGGGTCGGTCTGGATCGCCGGCAGCAGATCGCGGCGGGCGATGCTGTCGGGGCAATACCAATAGGGATTGTAATCAATCCGGGTGATTTTTGAATGGATGATCGGTGTGGTGCGGTCAATCCGGCCGACAATCACCTTGGTGTCAAAGATGCTCTCGCCATCCTCGATCAAATGTAGTCGGCTGGCCGCGATGTTTACCGCGATAAACCGCGAGCCATAATCCTTGGCCCATTGCCGAGCGCGTTCGATATTGATCACCAAGGTGGCCAGGCGCACATTGGCGGGCACATTCAATTCGGCCAGGGTTGCGGGCCCGACCACGCCATCAGCGGTTAAGCCATGGCGCGCTTGGAACACCGAAACTGCCTGGGCCAGATCGCCATCAAAACGGGTCTGCCCATTATCCTGGTTGCTGGGTAAATCCCCCGTACGACGCAGGCGGTGGCGCAAGGTTGCGACGGCCGGGTCATCGGTATCAAATTCCATCCATTGGCCGATATCCGGCACGGTGGGCCAGCCACCTTTTTCAACCAGGGCTCGGTAATGTTGGACAGCCCCACACAAGCCTACGGTCAAACCCCGGGGGGTTAAGGATACGCGGTTGGGCGGGTTACCGCTGGCCACCGCCTCAACGATACGATCGGTCAGCCAGGGATGGGCAAAATTCGCGGTACGACCCGCCTGGGTCGCGGCTGATTGCGCCTGGGCGGTGCTGGGTAAGGCCGTGGTGGGCAAAACAGCCGTGGCCGCCGCACCCACAGCGCACGCTAAACATTCACGCCGGTCCAGCCCCGCTAGGGTGGCGGTCGCGTGATCGAGCACGTGATCGGACCCGTCATCGGATCCATGGCCGGGTGGTATTTTCGGCGGCGCTGTGTTGGCATCACTCATAATCCTAGGGTGACGCTATCCCCTATCAAAGGCAAGAATCCAGCCGGTAACGCTCTGGTGAGGCTGGTATTTCCGTCCTGATCTGTTGCTAGGGTGCCGCGATCTGCGCTTTGCATCTTAGGCCGATACCGCGTATTGAAGCCTTTCTTGAAAACAGATGGCTCTTGTTGTCCCACAAAGACGGCTCGACACCATGCTTCTCTTTCCGTGGCAAGCGCATACCCTACTATGTCAAAAGACCAGTCCCCCCTTGTTGTTGACCCTGAAAACTCGGTTGCCCCGCGCCCATTGGGGGCGGTCAATTGGGTCGGTTTTTGGACCCATTACGCCAAAGAAGTGCGGCGCTTTGTGAAGGTCTATTCCCAGACGATCGCGGCCCCGATCATCACCACAGTACTGTTCTATATGGTGTTTGCCCTCGCCCTTGATGCCGGTAATCGGACCATCGGTGAT
>JBCCBF010000250.1:0-4468 GCA_039814445.1 Pseudomonadota bacterium | reverse complement strand
GGATCGGCCTCCGCAGCCAGGGCTGGCGGGGTGGTTATAGCCAAACCAGCCACAAGCGCAAACGCAGCAGCCATGCGGGTGACACGAGGATGAGAGGGCGTAAAAAATGACAACATGTGAGGCTTCCTTCACCAGGGTTGAAGGCGGTACCAACCGCGCATTTGTTTGTGCAATGCCACTAACATGGTGCGCGATTAGTGATCCGTGAAGTTGCCTGTTTGTGAATGGTCTGTTTCGCCCTGCCAAACAATGGGGGTGTGCCGCGTCATCTATGCCGCCGCCGGCACCCTGTCAGTCACGGGCGTCCAGCGCAAATCACCGGCATAACGTTCAACAACCTGACCGTTTTCACCCAGCCGCAGCAGGTGCAGCCATTGGTTATCAAACAAGTCCCGCACATGATCATGACGCTCCAGAATATCGCTGATGGCTTGCTGTGGCGCTTCGACCACCACCGCTAAACGCAGGGGCTCGTGGATATAGCGCTCACCATCATGCACCGATTGCCAAGGCAGGCCCGTGCGCAGGTTACCGCCATTGCCCTCAATGACACCAATACCGCCCACCACATTGTGCAACAGCTTATTACCGCCGCCAAACAAGGCCGGCGCCACGGTGGAGCCGTAATATTGCAGGCTAATCCAGCTGGCGACCACAACCGGTGCGGTCATGATTAATTCAAGCACGCCAAAGCCTTCATCCTTGCGCCAATCGTAATTGTGCAAAAAGGCGAGACCACCCAAATCAGCTTTTGCCGTGCGATGCCGCGGGGCGGCGATGAAGGCACGGCA
Organism: Pseudomonadota bacterium; assembly: GCA_039814445.1. Taxonomy (GTDB): domain Bacteria; phylum Pseudomonadota; class Alphaproteobacteria; order TMED2; family TMED2; genus TMED2. The sequence goes on along the minus strand of JBCCBF010000250.1, from coordinate 3,677 downwards.
CCCGGCCAAGGCCCATTCTGGGCGCACTTCAGACCAATCCTGGCTGCGGCGGGTAATATCATCACCATTCTTCGCCAGGGGCAGACGCTCCGCCCGTTCGGCTCGGGTGAGGGCACCGGCTTTCTTGTACCATTGGGTGGCTTTGGCCAGGTCATCGCCATGGGCGCTCATATCCACATCCTGGATAAAGATCGTCATCTGATCTGTGGTCGTGTTGTGGAGGGCGCCCACAAACAAGGTATCATCAGGAATGGTGATCCCCTTATCGGCCAAACCTTGGCGCACCGCAGGCTCATTGAGCACCATGGACACCAAGCGCCCATTCACCTCACCGGTGTACCCGCCACACGCCCCACAATGCAGGGCGCTTTCATGGGGGTTGTTCACCGCCTGCGCCCCATGGCCCGCCAGCACGACCAGGCGGGCGAAACCATCGGTCAGTGACATGGCGCGCAAGATGGCGGCGGCGGCTTCGATGCGATCATCAAGCCCCATGGCGGGATCCAATAGTGGCGTGTGGTCATGTTCGCCACAGGCTTTTTTGTCCGTGAAACCCAGGGCACTGCGCACCAAGCGGCCGGCATAAACCGGCCCGGTTGCCTCGACAAACGCGAAGGAAGACACGGCGGCCAGCTTGAACCGACCCCAGGCGCGCTTGGCCCGGGCTTTGATTTGGGTGTTGAACTCGGCCGAAGAACCGTGATGGCCACTGACACTGTTCACAGCGGTGTTCAAGAGCACAGGGGCGTGGGGCTCAAAGACATCGGAGGCAAATGGCTGGTGCGATACCGCCAGACCAAAGAAACCAGCGAAACCCAGGGTTTGAATACCGGGGTCACACGCCTCCAAACAACGCCGAAACACCTCTGAGCGCACATCAATACAAAACGCTGTTTGCAGGCTAGCGCGGTTCGATGGCGCCGTGTTGGTGGCAGCGGCAGCCAGGGTTGCTCGCAGCCGGCTCTGCTCACCATAATCAGCAGCGGTTTGTAAAATAGCACTGATTTGCTCTTGGGTTGTGGGCTTTAAGGGCTGGCTATGGCCGTCGCGTGCCGCGCACCAAGCATCGGTCACATCCACAGCGTATTGTTGATATAGGGCGTCCTCCCAGACCAAGCGGATAGCGAGCAGATTGGTCAGCGTGTTATCACGTTGCCCCACCAGCTCCGCTTGCCATAAACGCTGGCGCGCTACATGCGCCCAGCCCCCCAGATAGGTGAGCAATTGATGGAAGTAGCTATCGAGCGCCGCATCGCTGAGACCCAGACGTTCGACCACGCGCAACACTAAGGCTGAGGGATCGTCAGGGATATCGGCGATAAATGCGCCAAAACTTTTAAGACCCTGGATCTCCGGGGTTAGATCATGCAGCGCCATCGTCCGCCAGGCGGTATAAGCCTCTTGTTGTTGGCGAATACCCCAGAGCGCTTGCCCCTGATCAAAATAACTGGCAGCCCAGCTGCCAAAACGTTCGGTGATAAAGCGTGGCCAGTCGATACCTGAAACCTGGCGGGCCAAATCCGCGACGGTTGGGAGCACAGGCGTGGTATCCGTGCCAGCATCATCAATCGCCGCCTCAAAGGTTGCAAAACTGGACGGGCGGTTGGTGTCAGCCGTTGCATCATAAGCATCGCGCAAATCACCTGCGGTGATTTTGCCCGCTGTGATCTGATCCTGATACCAGCGCCACGGCATGGTAATCGATTGACCCGCCACCCGGCCCAAGCGGGCAGCTGTGGTGGCCAGATCATCCTGGGCTTGGCCCAAGAATGGATTGACCGCCACGGTCGCTTCCAGTGACCAGGCGGGTGGAATGGCCTGGGCGGCACGATCAGCGGCGTCACGGATATGAGAAAGGCGTTTGAGATCCATCACGGGTAATTTCATGCTTGTTTCCTCCATCATATGAAGAAGCCTTATTTTTTGCAGATGTTGAGCTGATCAGATCACAAAGTTCTGGGTGCCGTTTTGGTTGATGACTGCCGCACCTCATTAGCCTCGCCCCCCAGGGTACGAGCCACCGTCCAGCCCCCTATCAACCGGTCAAAGACCGCATCGGCATACAGGCCATTGGACAGGTGCACGCGCAAACCAGTCGCCGCCGGATGGTACGCCCAGAGAGGGAACATGGCTTGCGCCACGGCGACCACAGCAAAACTGATCACCGCCAGCACCACCAGCCCCCATTCCAAGGGGCCAGGGTTCGGCACAGGCGGCAAGGTACCGGCCATCATTAGATCGGCTAAGGTCTGCAAGCTGAAATAGCCCACCGCAGCGATCACCGAGTAAAACGCTGTTTTCTTGGTCAGGGCACCGGGGGCGAGATCGGCGAAGCCCTGGGCTAACAGATAGGCCACACCAAAGATCAGGATGGCGCCCAAGGCAATGGCTTGGGGTGATTTCTCCACCAAACCTGGGATCAGGCTAAACACCACGCTAACTGCGCCATAGATCAGCAACGCTACCAAGAACGCTTGCCCCACGGCGCGTCCGCCTGGCACCGCGATGGGCCCAGAACGGCGGATGGATGCCACATTCTCCACCGCGCCACCGGCCGCCAGGAACGAATGGGCCTTATAAAGCGAGTGCGCAACGATGTGTAAAAGCGCCAAGGAAAACAGGGCTAAACCACATTGCAGGATCATAAAGCCCATCTGCGCAATCGTGGACCAGGCCAGGGAGGTTTTCACTGCCGGTTGGGTCAGCATAACCAGCCCCGCAAACACCGCCGTGAAGCCACCAATCATCACCAAAAAGGCCAAGGAACCGGGGGATGCCACCATCAAATCAGCAAACCGGATCAGCAAGAAACCACCGGCATTGATCACCCCGGCATGTAGGGTTGCCGATACCGGCGTCGGGGTTTCCATCACCTCGGTTAACCAGCCATGGGTTGGGAACTGGGCGGTTTTAAGGACAGCAATCACGGCCAATAAAATTGCGGCGGCCAAGGCCATGCTGGGTAATGGCGCGTCACCAATTTGCGCGAGGATACTAGCGATATCACCGGTGCCATAGGTGGCGATCAATAAACCGGCGACCACCAGCAAACCACCATCACTCAACCGGGCAAGGATAATCCGCTTACGCACCGCCCGTTGGGCCGCTGGCCGCTCTGGATAGAACAACAACAACCGATGCAAAAACAGGCTGGTGGCAATCCAGGCGCCCAGCAATTGCAACAGATTGCCGGCCAGCACGATCATCATCACAGAGGCAAGGGTGAGGCACAGCCAGGCGGTGAACAAACCCTGGCGCTCTTCCCCATCCATATACCGGCGGGCATAGCGCAGTACGATCCAGCCGATAAAGCTAACCAAGCTAAACATGGTGATGCTGACGGCGTCCAAACGGATCGAGAAGCCGACACCGAACGCCCCCAAAAGCGGGGTGGTGACGGCGCCATCCACCAGCAACAGCATCACGCCAAAGACCGCCACACCGACACTGCCTAGGGCGGCCCATTCGGCATAATGGGGCAGGCCAGTTGGTCGAGCCATTATGCGGGCTTCCGGTTTCCACCAAATCGTAGCCGCCGCCAAACATAACAGGGCGGGGGCCAGGTACAGCAACAACGCAATCATGCTAACGCTACGACAGGGATGAGATCATGATACCGCCTGGCTACCCATAGTCTGTTGTTCATCGGGGCTGCGGCTCTCGGACTTTGGTATAGC
>JBCCBF010000253.1:0-4426 GCA_039814445.1 Pseudomonadota bacterium | reverse complement strand
GTTTTCCTTGGTTTTTCGAGCAAGGGCACCACGAGTGCTAACAAGGCCGGGATGATGGCCAGGGTCAAAAAGGCCGACAGGGAAAGCCCACCCAGCACCACTGAGCCCAAGCCACGGTAAAGCTCAGACCCCGCGCCGGGGAACAACACCAAGGGCAGCATACCCATGATGCTGGTCAGTGATGACATGAAGATCGGCCGAATACGGTTGCGGGTGGCCTCCACAATCGCGGCTTGGGGCGACAACCCCTCATGCCGCAAGTGATGCAAGGTCTGATAGACCAGCAAAATGGCGTTGTTCACCACAATGCCCACCAGGATCACAAAGCCCAGCATGGTCAGCATATCCAGCGGCTGTAAGGTAAAGAGGTTCAACACCGCCAACCCACCAATACCACCGGCGGTGGCCAAGGGAACTGACAGCATAATGACCAGCGGGTACCAAAAACTCTCAAACAAAACGGCCATGACGAGATAAACAATGATCAGCGCGATCAGCAGATCGAGCAGAATCACATTCCACGTCTCGGTCAGTTTATCAGCCGTGCCCGATAGCCGTAGGGTGATGCCATCACCCAAGCCGTCACGGCGCAGCACATCGATCACCTCGGTCTCAATCAGCTCAATCGCGGCTTCTAATGGCAGGTCATTGGCGGGTCGGATTTCTAATGTCACCGTGCGCAAGCGTTCTCGATGTCTAATTTCAGTGGGGCCGGCGGTGACATTAATGGTCGCCAGGCTATTGGCTGGAACAATAACACCGTCCCGGGTGACCACGGGTAGATTGCCAATGCCTTGGGTTTCGCCCGTGGTGGTGTTCAACCCTTTTAAGGTGAGGTCCAGGCGTTCATTCCCGACGGTGATTTCAGCCACCCGTAATCCATCATTGAACGCATCAATGGTGGCGCCAAAATCGCGGTTGTTGAGGCCACTATCAGCCAACCTGACCGGATCGGGGATCAAGCGCACCTCGGGCGCGCCAAGCTCTAACCCCGGGCGCGGGCGCAGTTGATGCCCGGCTGATTGCGGCATCACATCGCTAACCAGCCCGGCGGCGCGCTGGGCAACGGCGAGGATTTCTTCGAGTTCTGGCCCAGCGATATCCAGCTCCACGGACCGCCCGCCCCCGACCCCCCGGCCAAACAGGGACGGTTGGGTAATAAAGCCGAAGGTCCCCGGTTCCTGGAAAATAGGCGTGCGTAAAACGGGTACTAGCTCACTGACCCGGCTGGCCTCGTCATCCACGGCGGCACTGCCAAAAAACAATTGCGTGCGTAGGGCGACAAAAAAGAAATGCTTCATTTTGGGCGGCTCGCCGGCCTCACTCTCGGTACCGGTTTCCCGGGCCCATAGATGGCGGCTCGCGGCTTCCACCCGTTCGGCAATCTCTGTGGAGGTATCGAGATTGTAACCCGGCGGCGGCAGGGCGACACCGAAAACCAGGTTTCGATTACCCTCGGGCAGATATTCAAGCTTGGGCAGAAACAGGATTGTCGCCGCGATGGTCAGGGCTGTTACGCTCCCCACGATCGCTAAAGCAAGCGGCGGTGAGGCCGTGACCTTCTCTATGGCCGTTACCACGGCCCGGTGGAACTGGCGAGCCATATCGTCGATCACGGGCAAGTAGATCGGTTTCGCATCGGTGTTGATGCGGTCCAACAGCCGCGCGCCCAAGGCGGGGATCACCGTCACCGCCACCAATAGCGACAACACCACCGACACGGATATGGCCACGGCAATATCACGGAATAGCTGCCCCACTTCCAAATCCATGACCAAAATGGGGATGAACACCATCACCGTGGTTAGGGAAGAGACCAATACCGCCCCCCAGACCAAGGAGGTGCCCTCATAGGCTGCTTGTTTGGCATCCTTACCCGCTTGGCGTAGGCGGAAGATATTCTCCAACACCACGATCGCCGCATCCACCACCATGCCCACGGCAAAGGCCATACCCGCTAAGGATATGACATTGATGGATCGGCCCAGGGCGGCCATGGCCACGAATGAGCCGATCACCGAAACCGGTATCGCCAAGCTAACAATCAGTGTTGGCCGCCAGGAGCGTAGGAAGAGTAGCAGGATGGAGGCGGCCAGCAGGCCACCAAACAAGATGTTTTGCTGGACCAGGCTGATCGCTGAGTTGATGTAGATTGTCTCGTCATACACTTGCGTCAGGACCAAGCCTTCGCGCGGCAGGGCATTGGCGTTTAACTCATCCACCGCCTGGGCAATGCCGGCCATGGCCTCGATCACATTGGCCCCGGTTTCCCGCACCGCGTTGAAGGCGAGGGATGGTTTGCCCATCTGGCGTATCCGGGCCTGGGGCTCTTTATAGCCGAAATCCACTTGGGCAATATCGCCCACGCGCACCCGTGCCACCTGGCCCGTAGTGTCATCAAGGGTTGAACGCAAGATCACCGCGCGCACTTGTTCGGGCGTCTCAAAATCACCCTCGGTGCGCACCACATAACGGCGTTTGCCCTCATCGATATCACCGGCCGAGATCGAGGCGTTTGCCGCGCGCAAGGCGCTCACCATATCGGTGACCGTGATCTCGAATTGCGCCATCGCCACGGGGTCGATGATCACCTGTAATTCACGCTCAACACCGCCGAAGATATTAATCCGCGACACGCCAGACACCCGCTCTAGGCGGTCTTGGATCACGTCCTCGACAAATTCACGGTAGGTTTCAATGGGGCGTGGGTTATCCGGGCTGGTGCGGATATGAAACCAGGCAATGGGGTTATCTTCAGAGCTCGACGTATCCAAGCTGGGTTCATCGGCTTCTTCTGGGTAGCCATCAACCCTGTCGAGGCTGTTGGCCACCAGCAGCAAGGCGCGGCTCATATCGGTCGCGGGTTTGAACTCAAGGGTGATTTCGCCCTGGTCATTGCGCGATCGGCTGGTCATGCGGATCAGGCCATCCAGACCTTTAAGCTCTTCTTCTTGCCGGTTGATGATCTCCCGCTCAACCTCGACCGGGGCGGCACCGGGCCAGGCGGTTTCAATGGTGATGATCGGACGGTTAACATCGGGCGCCAGCTGAATGGGAATCGCCTGTAACTCCACAATGCCGAACATGACAATCATGGCGACACCGGCTAACACCGCGATCGGTCGCTCAATGGCAAGACGGATAAGGTTCATGGCCGCAATGCCTAACCTTCGCTAGGGATCTGAATGGCTTGCCCGGGTCGTAGACGTTCATTGCCACGGATGACCACAAGATCATCGAGCGCCAGGCCCTCATTAACCGTGAAGCGGTTGCCGATGGCCTCACCGATCACCACTTCGCGCCGTTCCGCGATGGTGCCGCCCGCTGTACCGCCGTTACTGGCCCCCTCTGTGCCACCGTTAGTGCTGGGCACGGCGACAAAAGCAAAGGCGCCCGTGGGCGTTTTTACGATGCCATCCTTGTGCACGGTCAGGGCCTGCCCGGTGGCGTTATTAGGGATATCAACGGTCACGCTTGCGTTCACCGCAAGCTCTTGGCCTTCGGCCAGGGTGCTTTTATCCAGGATAAAACGCACCAGCCGGGTCCGGGTGCGTGGGTTTTCTTGCGGGATGACAGCCCGAACCTGGGCTGTCGCCTCCTCAGTATTATTTAGCCGCACCATGACAGTTTGTCCCGGGTTCAGGCCAGCGATCCGGTTAAATGGCACATCCGCCTCGATTTCCAAATCACTGATATCCAACATGGTAGCAATGGGGGTGCCGGGCACCACATAGATGCCCGGTTCGGCCAAGCGCTCGGTGATAATGCCGGCATAGGGGGCCTTTATTTGGCCGCGCTCCACATCCAGCTGGGCGAGGTCGTAGCTCGCTTTCGTTCGCGCGGTTTCAGCTACGGCTGAGGCGATTTCACTGCGTGTGCGTACCACATCGGTGCTGGCGTCTTCAAACCGCGCTTGGGAAAATGCCGCCGATCCTTTCAGGCCGGTCAGTCGGGCCAGGGCCAGTTCCGCTTGCTCATGGCGCGCGCGGGCTGCCGCTAGGTCTGCTTGCGCTGTGTCCCATTCGGCTTTGGCCAAGGCGGCTTCCAATTCAAGCCGGTTCAGATCCAAGGACGCAATGACATCGCCCTGGGCCACGCGATCCCCGACTTTGGCCCGAACACTGGCAACAGGCCCCGTGCTTTGCGCGGCGATGACGCCGCCACTTTGGGCGACCACTCGCCCTAAAATTGGGGTGGTGCCCGACATGGTGCTGTTAATCACGCGGTCGACCACCACCGCCGCCGGGGGCGGGCCATCACCACGCTGGCTAGATGCTTGGGCCGATGCCTGGGGCGTATCTATTAATCCCAGGGTACAAGCCAGACCAAAAGCAGCAAAAAATGCAAAAGCACGGGCCGACAGGCGGTAATCATAGGCTGAATTGCGATATTCTACGCCAGGTTTAATGTTTGGTTTCCAAGACAT
>JBCCBF010000209.1:0-5206 GCA_039814445.1 Pseudomonadota bacterium | reverse complement strand
GTGCGTGGATTGGTGATATCGCCTTCTTCCAGTCCGGCATCGGCAATCGCCTGCTGCATGGCGATGAAGTTCCAAGCCGACCCCTTGGCCAAGAAGCGCGATTGGCGGCGGTCCAGCTGCTCGAAGGGATCAAGGGTTGGGTTGCCATGCACTTGGCTGCGGAAGCCGTATTCAACAAAGTCAGGCGCGCTTGTTATGCCCGACTTGGCGTTCTTAAGGCTATCGAGCACTTCGTTCACATCATTACCGATGGAAGAGACGATGCCCATGCCGGTGACGACCACTCGTTTCATGACATGTTCCAATCTTCTGGGGGTGGTTTGGCAGGTTGGGAAAGATCGCCTAGGCGTCTTCTTCCTGAAACAGGATAACCCGTAGGTCTTCTGCCTTGTATATAAGTTCGCCGTCCGCTTTCATCCAACCGTCGGCAATGCCCATTTTCAGTTTTGATCGCATGACCCGTTTGAAATCGACACCAAACTCAATGAGTTTGTTCTCCGGCGTCACCATTCCAGTGAATTTACAGGCGCCCGTGGAGATGGCGCGGCCTTTGCCCGGCTCGCCCAGCCAACCCAGGTAAAAGCCGGTTAATTGCCAAAGCGCGTCCAGACCCAGACAGCCCGGCATAACCGGATCGCCCAAGAAATGACATTTGAAGAACCACAGGTCGGGGTGAATATCGAATTCGGCTTTGGCATAGCCTTTTCCATATTCACCACCTTCTTCAGACAGGTCCGTGATGCGATCTATCATCAGCATAGGCGGCACCGGCAATTGGGCATTGCCCGGTCCGAAAAGCTTGCCTTCGCCGCAAAGGGCGATGTCTTCTCTATTGTAGCTTGATTTCCGCTCAGCCATCGGACCGCCCTCCCGCAATTTAACCGTTTCCGCGTAACATAGGCCGAAGAGCGGTCAAACCAAAAAGGGACCTCGTATTGCCGCGATCTCGTTCTGACCGCCCCTCAGTTCGTGCATCGGAGCCGCCGCAGTGGCAAATCGTCGGTAACCCTTGCCGTAGATCGGCATTGCGCGGCGGCCTGCCTGTTCCTATACTCATATCACAACGAAGTAATGTTCAGGCCTTAGCCAACTATCATGACTGCGCCAAAATCAAATAACCTGCCTCGAACCGGGTGCCCAACAAGCAATATCCCGCAAATGTTGCGTGGCGCCGGGCTGCGCCCCACGCGCCAACGGGTTGGCTTGGCTGTGTTGTTGTTTTCCCGTGGCAATCGCCATGTGTCGGCCGAGCAAGTCTTTGAAGAAGCAAGCGCGGCCGATATGCCGGTTTCGCTGGCCACCATCTACAATACGCTGCACCAGTTCACGGCAGCCGGCCTTATGCGTGCCGTCGCCGTCGACAGCGCGAAGACTTACTTTGACACCAATACCAGTGACCACCATCATTTCTATCATGAGGATTCGGGCCAGGTGGTGGACGTTCATGATGCCGATATGCAGGTGGTGGGCTTGCCCGATATTCCCGACGGGATGGAGCTTTCACGGGTCGAAGTGATTGTGCGCCTTAAGCGCAAGCAAGCTAAGAAATAGCTGCTGATTTCGAGCTGAAACGTTCGGCCTGACATGGAAGAGCGTCAGCCGTCGATCTTTTCCTGCGGATAAACCCCCCAAAGCTCAGTTTGGCGTACCCAGCCGCGGCCGCTCTTGTGGCGCACGTTACACCACGTGCCATCGCAAGACTGCACATCAACCTGCACATTGGGTTCAAAACGTGCCGTCGTCGGCGCGTTCTCATCCGCCTGCGCGCGAGCTTCTATCAAGGTGACCTGGTCTGCGCTGGCTTTCCACGGTGCCGTGGTGGCAGTCCGTTTTCCCGACAATAGGGAGTGGTAGAGCCATCCTTCTGTACCGTCCGCATAACGCACTCTGCGCCACAGGTCGAATTCCTGAACCACTTCCAATGGTGTGCCCACTTTCACAAATGTCCATTCAACGGCGTAATTTCTGCCCGGCCCCACGCGCAAGTTCGCGCGTTTTGCCTTCAGACTGACGAAGCGGGGAAGTTCCAGATTGGAAATGCCCTTTCCGACGGCCTGGGCGCCCGCGGGGAGAGCGGCTGTGGTTACAAAGCTGATTGCGATTGCAATGGCGAGGATCGGACGCATGAAACAACTCGATACTGGGCCCAACTTATATCGGGCAAATGCTCTTGTTGCTGCTGATAGCGCTTTAAGGTTAAGCAATTGGCCAACGCGCGTGCTGTTCGATAGGTTTGAATGGCCTTTTCGAACGCAGAACGCTGCAACAGGGGCTGCAATAAGGGTTGGGATGGCTTTGGAAACCGACGAGAACAACACATCCGATGGCAAGGCAAAGCCACGTGTAGTGGTGACCCGGCATCTGCCTGACCCTGTGGAGGCACGCATGGCAGAGCTGTTCGACGCCCATTTCAACAGCAGCGATGAGCCATTTGACCGAAACCAGCTCGCAGACGCTATGCAGGATTGTGACGTGCTGGTGCCCACCGTCACCGATGTCATCGATGCAGATCTGATCGCTGGCGCTGGCGAGAAGCTGAAGCTCATCGCCCATTACGGCACGGGCGTGGAAAATATCGACGTGGAAGCCGCCAGCGCCAAGGGCATCACGGTTACCAACACGCCCAATGTGCTCAATGACGACACGGCCGAAATGACCATGGCACTGTTGTTAAGTCTCCCGCGCCGACTGGTGGAGGGGGCTGATATTCTCAGGCGAGAGGCCGACGCGGCGTGGACCGGTTGGGCCCCTACATGGATGCTCGGCCAACGGGTTGCAGGCAAGAGAATCGGTATCATCGGCATGGGCCGGATCGGATTGGCCGTTGCACAACGTGCCAAGGCCTTTGGTATGGATATTCATTACCACAACCGCCGCCGCATTGCCGAGCGCGAGGAGTTGGCCCTGGGGGCGACGTTTCACGAAGACCTTGATCGCATGGTTAGCCGCGTGGATTTCATCACGATCCACGCGCCGTCCACGATCGAAACCCATCATTTGATGAACAATCGACGTTTGGGTTTGATGAAACCCACCGCCTATCTGATCAATGCTGCCCGCGGCGCCATTATCGATGAAAAGGCGCTGATCAAGGCGCTCAGGGATGACCGTTTCGCAGGGGCGGCGCTGGACGTTTTTGAGCGCGAGCCGGAGATTGATGGAGATCTGGTTGCGCTGGCACGGGAGCACAAATTGGTGCTATTGCCACATATGAGCTCTGCCACCACGGAGGGCCGTGAGGAAATGGGCGAACGCGTGGTCATCAATATTCGCACCCACGCCGATGGGCACACTCCGCCAGATCGGGTTTTGCCGCGCCGTCGCTGAGCTGGCCCGCCACTAAGTTGGCCCGCCTCCCTCAGTTGGTCTGCCCCCCTCAGTTGGTCTGTCAGGCCGTTTGTAGTTGATGGTGGTCGTGCGGGCCGTCAGCCCGTCATAGAGCAGCAATTGGCGCACCAGCGTTTTGCCTACGCCGGTGAGGTCCTTGATCGCCTCCATGGCCATCATCGCGCCTATAACACCGGTGAGAGCCCCAAGCACTCCGGCTTCAGCACAGGTCGGCACGGAGCCCTCCGCCGGGCGTTGCGGGAAAAGATCGGTGTAGCGAGGGTTCAGCTCCCCATCTTCTCCGGTTTCCCAGGGACGCAACACCGTCACTGAGCCGTCGAATCGACCCACTGCCCCCGTCACCAGCGGTACGCATTGGGTCTCGCATATTTCGGCTGCCAGATATCGCGTATCAAAATTGTCAGAGCCGTCCAGGACGAGGTCAGCTTCGGCCACCAGGTGCTCGGCATTGTCGGCCGTCAAACGGCCATGGGTGGCGATCACTTGGCTGTGCGGGTTGATGCGTTTGAGCGCTGCCGCCGCGCTCTCCACTTTGGTATCGCCAACCCGGCTGGTGTCGTGGATGATCTGCCGTTGCAGGTTGGACAGGCTGACTTTGTCATCATCTATGACGTTCAGCGTCCCCACGCCGGCGGCCGCAAGATACATCATGGCTGGCGCGATGACTCCAAAAGTTCTGTCTTACAAAATATTAGGCTAAGTATTGAAAGGGGTAAGATGACGGCACTAGTTGGAAAATCAGGTAGTGGTAAAACTACCTTAGCTGGACTAATTCCTAGATTTTACGATTCTATAGAAGGAAAAGTATTGATTGATGGAGTAGATGTTACGGAGTTTGACATCTATTCATTGCGGAAAAAAATGGCTATTGTTAGCCAGCATACTTTTATATTTAATACTTCTGTACGGGAGAATATTGCTTATGGTACCCCTGAAGCAAATGAAGCGGAAATTATAGAAGCTGCACGACTGGCAAATGCTCTAGAATTTATTGAGGAAATGCCTGATGGTTTTGATACTGTATTAGGCGATCGCGGGGCGAGATTATCTGGAGGACAGCAGCAGCGAATAGCTATAGCTCGTGCTTTATTACGAAACCCTGACATCTTGATTTTAGATGAAGCGACTAGTGCACTAGACTCTGTATCAGAGCGTTTAATTCAAGATTCATTAGAAAAATTAGCTGTTGGACGCACGGTAGTCGCGATCGCTCACCGACTTTCTACTATTGCTAAAGCAGACAAAGTTGTAGTACTTGAGAATGGAAGAATTGTAGAACAAGGAAATTATCAAGAGTTGCTGCAACAGCGCGGTAAACTTTGGGAATACCACCAAAGACAACACGCATTAAGTAGTTGATAAGTTATTGACAAAAATAAAAAAATAAAAACTAACGCAAGAAGTCAAAAGAGAATAAATTGCATTATGGGGATACGGTATTGCCGTATCCCTGATTTATTCAAGTCCCTGCAATTGCTAACGTTCCTCGCAATGACAATACACAATTAATTTTGCGTAGGTACTTATAGCGGTTTTCAGTTGAGCGAGGTACATAAATTTTACCTCACCGCGTCCTCTGGACACCCTCTGCTTATAAAGGAGAAGGGAAAGGGGTAAGATTCAAGTTGTATTGCATCCAAGTGAAAACCGCTATATAAAGCAGCTTGAAGGCTTGATAAAGGAAAAGTATCTTCAAGCTTTTATTAAAAAAAATGTCAATTTGTTATACTCATACTTACTTTTTTTGGTATAAATATTATGATTAGTATAAAAAAAGAGTAATGATTAATCAAAGATACTATATATTGTCATGACTAAAGTCTTTGTTGCTTTAAAATAAAACTGAAGTCAAACACCT
>JBCCBF010000152.1:0-6617 GCA_039814445.1 Pseudomonadota bacterium | reverse complement strand
GCAGATGGGTTGCCAGCCCGGTCCGTCTCGCCTCGGGCGATACAATAATCATGGGTGATGAGCAGCCATCAGCGTTGTTGGCTCGCGCCACAATAGTGATCGCGACCAAATCCGGGTCGAACACAAGATCAATCCCAATGGTGCCCTGGGCTACCAGATCTTTAGAAAGCGCCACCCAAGAAGGCCCAAAATCTGCGCGCTCCTCCTCGGGCAAAGCCGCAATGAACGCGGACAGCGCGGCCCAATGGTTGTCATCACCCGCCGCGACGATTTCCAGATCAGAAAACCGATTGTTGTTGGTCATGGCCGATCAATCCAATGACAAGATATTGGGCAATCGGTTTGGCGCGGCCAAGGCCAGAAGGGCATAGCCAATACCCGCCGCCCCCTTCATCAGGCTGTTCGCGTAGAACATATCGCCCGTGTAAACCCGGTAGGTGCCGGACTGCTGGGCCGCGGTAACGCAGGCTGCAGCGCGCCGGGCCGCCACCTGGCGGATATCATTGCGCGCCATGCGGCGGCCCAGCTGATCCAGGATCAGCACCTGCCCCATCACCCCACAGCATAAATCATCAAGTCGGGATGTGCGGGGTGCTGCCAAATGCGCGAGCGCCCGGTCGATATCCGGCACCGCGCGGGGGTCATCGGCACAGAGAACACGGGCTAGGGCGACGCCGGCGGCACCATGGCACCATTGGGATGGGCAACCAGCGGTCTCCGGCTTGGCGCCGTCAGCCCGTAAATCCGGCCAAGCACCCCCAGCCCGGGCTGAGACATCCCCCTCAAAACGATAGGCCCGGGCGATCAGTTCGTCATACATGGGGTTAGGGCGAATTCGGCACAGTTGCGTTAGCGCATAGATAAAACCCGACGCCCCATGGCTGAAGCCCAACAACGGCTGTTTGGCACCCGCCGTGCGCCACAGGCCGTCTTCGCTCTCCGCTGCCCGCTCACTCAATACGCGCCCGGCGATATCAGCACGATCCAAAAAGCCGGGATTTCCCGTCCGGCGCCACAGGCGGATTAAAATCAGGATCAGACCCGCCGCCCCGCCAATAATATCCAAATGCTGATCGGACCGCAGGGCCTCTGGTGATAGGGCATAGGCAAGGTTCAAGACGTCTGGCGGCGTTGGTTTACCCGCCAGCTCGGCTGCGAGGTCGAGGCCATAGGCACCGGAGAGTGGGCCGGAAAAGCCGCCGCTGGGCATGGGACGGGTGGTTTGGCCGACGATGTGGTCGGTTAGGGTTTGCGCCCCGGCCGCCGCGATGTCGGCATAGCGCGTGTCGCCGGTCACCTGGGACAACAGGGTCAGGAAAATCACCGGACCGGGGAGGCCGGAATACAAATCAGGCCCCATGGGGCAAACGTCGAGCTGCTTGCTACCAGCCGGCACATCCAAGACATGCCAGTTCGCCCGGCCATCAACCATGGTAACGCGATCGAGCAAGTGATCACCCAAACGCCTTGCCTCGGCGAGGGCGGCATCGGCGGACAGGGCGTCTTGATCATCATCCAGGGCTGGGGTCTGTTGCAGAACCCATTGAGGTTCAAGAGTGATGCCCAAGGCTGCCGCTTCTGCCCTGGTGCTCCACCCAAAAGACGGCCAAGGATCGGCCGGCGTAAAAGCACCCCGTCCCACCAATTCGCTACCTTCCCAAACTCGATCATCGCCAAGCCTGAACATAAATTTCGGGATATCCAACCGCCCAAGCGCGGCCTTCTCAGCCGCCACCAGCTCAGGCCACGGGGCTGTTAGCTGCGGGTCCAGCACCGCATCAACCGACCGGTCGCCCGTCAGCACATCGGGCATCCGCAGGCTGTTCAAGAGTTGACAATAATCCTCGGTCGGGCGTCGCACCCACCGCAGCTCGATATCGCCAAAGGCCTGCTCGGCCCAGTCGGGGTCAAGCGCCTGCTCGAGAAACGCCTGATAGTGGTGATAGCCCTCGACCATGGCGGCCGCGTATTCCTTTGGCTTGACGGCCTTTCCATCGAGCACCGGGAGATTGGTTCTCGCTGGCGGGTCAATAGGGTGCAGCCCACGGCGCATGGCGCCGGTGCGCGCGTTGGTGTACCGCCAATCCTGAAACTTGGCTTCTGCCCCGTCCCCGTCATCAGCCCCATCGTCGGTGCTGTCACCGCTGATCTCATCATGCGCCAAGCCCCCGATCTCACCAGCCCTACCGGCGAAAACGTAATGGGTGGAAAAGAGGGACTGGACCGTCTTGCGCACCATGGCCGCGCGGATCGGCGTGGGGCGCGCGGGGTTATCGAGCGGCTGGAACAGGGTTTCCAGATCCACCGGGACCGGGCAATCGCCACTGGCGATCACGTTCTCAAAATGAAAATCGGTCGCCCGCAAGCGCTGCAGCAAGGCCAGCAAGGCCCCGGCCCGGGCATAAAACCGCGTGGCACCTTCGGCATCTTTCAGCGGTGTTGGTTCGATCAACTCGGCCCACCCATACCCGTCCATCGCGAGCACTCGCGGCGTGCGCAACACTTGCGGGGCACCCTTGGTGTTCAGCGCGGCCAAAAATTCGGCAAACCGAACATCCACCGCCATCGGCCGGGGCTTATAGACCAAACCGGCACCGCTGGCGAACCGCAAGATGGCCACGGTCTGCCCGCCATCATGCGGGTCGCTCAGGCCCAACCCTATGGTCACCACCGCACCGGCCGCCTGATCCAATAAGCCCGCCTCGATAAGGGCCGCGCGGTCCTGATCAAACCGGTCCACCAGGGCCTGGGTGTTCGTAATCCAATCGTCTGTAATCAGATCGCGATAGCGAGTCAAAACGGGTCGCTGATCGTGAAAGCGCTCAAACCCCCCATCAGCCACCATGCCCTGCCACCAAACGTCGAACCAGTCAGGAGCGGCCGCGTCCGCGCCATCTTGCCCGCGGCCAGACACGGTGCGAAAGATCGCGAAATCCTCATACAACGCCAATTCATAAAGCCAGACCAAACGCGCGGTAAGTGCCGATTGCAGACCCTGACGGGCGTCAGCGGTGAAGCAGGCTGGCCAACGAATGGTGGACGCGCATTCTGCCACGAGCGGGTCGAACAGCCCGCCGAACACGTCAACGGCTGTTTCAGCAGTCACGGTATCGCGGTCGTGACCTTGGGTAGGGCAAGTGCCATCAATGACGGCCTGCACCGCAAGGGATTTCAACTTGGTCATCGGGGATCAGAACAGAACCATGGATTCAGAAGGCCCGTATCCAAATGACATAAAAAAGGGCTCGCCACCAGTGCAACGAGCCCTTGTTTGATAAGCGGCGGACCGTCAAAAACCCAACGTCGCGATATGTCATTTGCACACCGTGTGGGCGCCTTCAACGGGCCGGGGTTGTATCATCCGCAGGGAAGGCGCCGCCTTGCTCCAGGTCGCCCTAGCCTATACAGCGGCCCAATGCGAGTATATGGGTTGGCCCCTGCGCTGTGGCGGCGCTGTCACCGTCGTCCACCGCGCCGATTAAGCACGGGCCATAACCAGAGCTCCCGTTGTACGTAGTAGAAGCTTGAGCACTTGCTGCAGCGTCTTGCTCCAGGTCGCCCGCCGCTTCGATACAGTGCAGAGGAGATATGGGACCCGCGGCTTTGCTGCCGGCTTGAGCACTTGCCGCAGCGTCCTGGTCGAAGCTGGACGCCATCGCGCTGGTGTTTAAGCCGAGTTCAGCCGCCAGCATAGCCTGCTCGGCAACGGTCAAATCGGCGCGCCCGTGTTGGGCAGGAGATGTCGATGTGGTCATAACAATCACTCTCATTTAATTTTAGAAATGGACTTAAAACCATCACTGATCAGCGTGGACTGGGTAGAGACTGCGTGCTGTTCCTACGCAATCTTGAAGGTAAGGTTACCACAGCAACGAGGCGTCCGGGACAAAATTAACGGCCAACAAAACGCACTGCGGTTGGATGCCAATCTCCAAGAATGTGATGAAAAATGGTCCCGTTTACGGACGCCAAACTAATCCAGCATGCGAATACCGATGCGCGCCTGTTAACTGAGCTGCCAGCAATTAAATGCATCGCCATTTCATTTATTGCACAGCGCATTTGGTAAAAACCTAGCAGCCTAAAGTGCTGTAAATGCTAAATTAATTTTCCCGGATTGATTTTCTACATTTTTTGAATTTCTGCAAACCGTTCATAGTTAACCGGGACAGTTTATAGTTTTAGCCAAATTGCTTCTGGCCCAACTGGCGTGACGCCCAAGAAGTCTGCGCCCTTCATCTGTTGGATTGAATACGAGAAGGTTACTTCATCACGTTCTGCCCCATGGTTGCGGCTGCCAACACTTTCAATCTTTGTCAGCATGAAATAGCCCGCAGAGTTCTGCCAGACTACAATCTCTCCAACAAAGAGGCGTCAGTCATTGAATCACCACTCTTGTGGCGACCAGATGGCGACCAGCGCTAGCTCTGTACTGTTAAGCTTATTGGTAAGTCATTGAAATAAATGGCGCGCCCGAGAGGATTGATGAGCTTCTAGTTAAAGGTGCTCATATGCTCTCAGTACTGTGCATAAGTTATTGTTTTACATAAACCCTTTGGGCGAAAAGCTCAGCTAGTTAATCGGTATCGATTTGGTCGTGTGTACCAGATAGTGGCACGCGCGTGTACCAAATTAACGGTTAATGAAAGAGACCTTCACCATGACTAAGCAAACCAACCTATCACCATCAGATATCGCTCTATCCATCCTCAATACGTCCTACCGTCTCATGAAGCTGGATGAGAGCTATGGCTTTACAGGACGCTTTGCCGTTTCCTTTCAAATACACGACAGCGCACAAAGCCTGTTTGCCGTCACACGATCCTGCTCTCCAGAAGAGATCCGCCGCAAAGGACACACTGGTCTGCGTTATTATGGGGATTTAGAGTTCGATATCTCTGAGGTATTGAAGGGCGCAATGCTCGATCTTGATTACATGTCTGACGGACCGATAATGACCGAGCCAGATCATCAGTCTCTTGAGCGAGAGCTAAAGGATAGTCAGAAATTGTTACATCAAGGTATTCTTGAATCACTCGAGGAATACCAAAGCGATTATCGGCTGGATGCGGAGTTAGATGTGATAGAAGCGTTAGATGAACTTGAAGAACTGCTTTCGGTCTATCTCGTAGATGACCCCAATGACAAACTCAAGCTGGCCTCGTAATGCTCCACCATTGACTGGAGCGCTGGCCCTGATGGTAATGAGCATCAGGGCTGGCGGCTCTTTGATGAAGAAATCAATTGCTATGCATCTATCGTAACCGTCGGTAGGCTTAGCTAACTCGCTGGAGCTGTTGCCTGATAGGCTAAGTCGCTTGCCATAAAACGCTTGTTCTTTCCACTCTGTGACCTCGGCTTTGTGAACAAAGCGGCGACCATGATTCCAGTGATAGCCCCAGCAATCGTGGCGGAGACTGTGTGAGCATCCAGCATGTACCGCGCATACATGGTCAGGATTAGAATGGGCCAGACAATCAGGCCCAGCCAGATTGAGTAACGACGGACCGTGTAATAAGCCCCCGCGCTTGCCAGTGTTGAATGGCCGGAGGGCATGTTATGGCGGCTATCTGGCGATTTGGGGCGCTCGCCGAGCCTCGTACCCATGATCTCCACATCATTTAAAAGACGCTTTGGGCCATGGGATGCGACAATGCCTGCAACAACAATGGCAGCGGCTTGTTTCATCCCACTGACATCACGCAAGGCAATTGCCAACACCACGGGTATGGCTGTGTTCAAGTGTCGACCATACTCTTCAACCGCGACAACCAAAGCATCCTGATGACCACCTTTTGAGGTCGCATAATTAGTGGCCAGATCAGTCGGATAAAACGTTGCCGCCAACAGAATGATTGCACCGATCCACCAGTAGCAATGCCGCTGAAATGATAGTTTGAGGGAAGTCACAACTGCTCCTGTGTTGTTTAGGAGCAGGTGTAATTTTCACCCTTCGCCGTGGCCTGGCGGCGGCCTTACAATTGTGTAAGTGAGCGTCAATCCTGTGGGCATTCTCCTGAGCCCCAGCAAGCAGTCTTAATCCAAATGATCAGCAATTGCGGCGATACCGGCCTCGGCACAGATATCATCAAACTCTTTTCCGCTGTCATCCTCGCCAGGAGATCCAGCAATTCCAATACCGCCAATCACCTCGCCTTCGTATAGAATGGGGACACCACCAGAGAGGGTGATGAGACCAATTTCGTTGAAGACAGCGCCAAGCGTTGGTTCATGTTCATTCTCCGCTTCAATGACGGCTGTTGCGACCCGGCGCGATGCGGCGGTGATTGCCTTGCGGCTGCTGGTACTAACCGTATGGGGAAACGCTCCTTCGCGCATCAGCTGCACTCTGGGCTGAGCCCGTTGGTCAACGACCGTAACGGTGGTGGCAAAACCCATATCCAAACAAACATCGGATGCGACCGTTGCCGCTTCTAAGGCCCATTCAAGAGGAATACTCATCTCAATATGTGGCTCTGCTCGCGCTGTACCGACAATGGTCAAGGTAACGACTGAAACCAGCCCTAAGGTTTTTACGAAATTCATCATGCTACGCCCTGTTAATAAGGTGATGGCGCAAGGTAGGCCGTATGGATCAACAGAGGCTGACCTGAGGT
>JBCCBF010000319.1:0-3293 GCA_039814445.1 Pseudomonadota bacterium | reverse complement strand
GTTGGTGTTAGGGCTGCTTCCTCTCACCACCTATTTGCTGTGGCGTGGGATACGGCAGCCTGCCCTCTTAGCGCGGATGAAAGCCCCCGATAAAACTGATTTGAGCCCCATGGAGAGGCTTAAAACCGTCATGGGCAACAAGCCATTCCGGCGGCTGATGACAGCCTTTCTGATCAACGCCATGGCCAATGGTCTACCCGCCACTTTGTTCGTTCTCTACGTTGAAAACGTCTTGCAACGGCCAGATCTCACCGGCCCCTTATTGTTCGGCTATTTCTTGATGAGCGTGCTGGCCGTGCCCCTGTGGCTACAGCTCAGCTACCGGATTGGGAAGCACAAAGCCTGGTGTGCGGCCATGGCGCTCAGCTGTTTGTTCTTTCTGCCCGCCCCGTTCCTGGGGGCTGATGATCTTTATTGGTTCATCTTTGTGGTGGTGGCGACGGGGCTATGCCTTGGGGCCGACCTCACCTTACCATCCTCGATGCAAGCCGATGTGGTGGATGTAGACACTGCCCAAACCGGTGAACGCCGGGCGGGGCTGTTCTTTGCCGCGTGGAGCATGGCCAACAAATTAGCCCTAGCGCTCGCTGTGGGCATCACATTTCCGCTCCTCGACATTGCCGGTTTTGAAACCGATGCCGATCCCGGGCAGCAAACTGAGTATTCCTTACTTGTCCTGGCCTGCCTTTATGGCCTCGCACCGGTGATCATTAAAATAATTCCAATTATTATGATCTGGAAGCACCCGTTAACCGAACAAGAGTTACAGACGGTGCAACGCGAAAGCAGCAGATTAAAAGGGTAATATAAGATGAAACCATTACCCTGATCTGGACGAACCAGATTTCTGATCTATTTCATCGTCTACCATTAGTTTTTATCAATCTTGCGCATTGCGCTTGTGGGAAGACGATGAAAATAACTGATTTTGCCAATACTGGACCGACCCTGCGCCCCGAGGAGTACTTCGCCGGGAGTATGAAAGCCTGGGGCCTGTTCCAGGACCGCACGGGCGCCGTGAAGCGGCAATTTGTGGTCGACATCCATGGCGAATGGGATGGGAAGACCCTGATCCTAACCGAAGATTTCACCTATGATGATGGTGAAACTGAGTTGCGGACCTGGACCCTCGATAAAGTCAGCGATAACCGCTATGTGGGCGCCGCTGGTGGCGTGGTGGGCCAAGCGACGATCGAGGTGGCTGGTAACGCCATGAACTTGCGTTATACCTTTGATCTGGCCGTTGGTGACAAAACCTATCGGCTGAATTTCGATGATTGGATGTTTTTGCAGCCCGACGGCAAACGCATGATCAATCGAGCGGCCGTGACCAAATTTGGGTTGCGTGTGGGTGAGGTTACGGTGTTTTTCGATAAGTCAGAAGACGCCCTTCAGGCACCCAAGCATATCCAGATGATGCAAGCGGCTGAATAAGCCAAGCAGTCCTTATCGACAACTCGACAGCTATGGCCGCCGCAAGCGTTTTGCCGCGGCCATTTTACCAAAGATGGCATTCACCATACCGCCGAGAACAGGGATTTTACGCAAAACCTGTTGCCCGGTATCCCAGTGATCGATATGGGCGGCCATGACGCCATCTGCTGTCATGGTGAGCGCTGTCATGCCTTCAATATTGATGGTATTCCCACGCTTCGGCGTGAATGAAAAATCCCATAAAGCATAACCATGCCAGTGCCCTTTATCATCGGGCGACTGATCAGACACACCATACTGTTTCATGATAAAACGCGGATCATCACACACCTCGAACATATGATCGAGAAGGGTGACCATATCATCGGCCGATGTCACTTCATTGAATGGATCAACAAAATAGAAATCAGGCGTGACTAAGCCTTTTATCGTCGGCACATCTTCAACCCGCATATCCCGCCAAAAATCGAGATAACGTTCCAAGGCAGTACTGGCTTGATCGCGCGTTAAGGTGGTCATAATCGGGTGCTTACGGTCATCGCGGGTCGGGTATCAATCTTTGCTTGTCGCCTTGGTCACGGCCTTGAAATAGAGGCTATAGGGCAAGCGTGCCACGCGGCGAACCATCTTGGCAAAGATCCAGGGGAAGACGATCTCGAATTTCTGACTGTCTAGCCCATCGGCAAATTCCCGTGCGGCATCCTCAGGCTCCATCAAGAATGGCATATCAAACTCATTCTTATCGGTGAGTGGGGTGCGCACAAAGCCGGGATTGACGATCTGGATATGAATGTTCAACGGATCGAGGTCGAATTTCAAGGCCTCTGTCATGGCGATCAACGCCGCTTTGCTGGAGCTATACGCCACCGATTGTGGCAGCCCCCGATAACCCGCAATACTGGCCACCACGGCAATCTGCCCCCGTTTACGCTCGGCCATGTGCTTGATGATCGGCTCCAGGCAATTGGCCGTGCCGTTGGTGTTAATATTCATCAACTTGGCATAGCCGCCGGCGTTGAAAAGCTCATCGGCCATGGGGTCATAAGTCCCGGCGTTCATCACCGCGCGCACGATCGGGCCGTGGTCTTTTTCCAGCCCATCAACCACAGCCTTGACCGCCTCATCATCAGTAACATCGGCGGGGGCGATAATAATGTTATCGGGCTTATCGACCTCTTCCTTCAACGCCTCAAGCTTATCCACGGACCGGGCACTCACAGCCACGCGCCAGCCACGTTTCACCAGCTCGATGGTCAATGCCTTACCCAAACCACTAGAAGCACCCGTGACCCATGCAATGCCGTCGGCGGGTTTTGCTATCTTACCCATGACTAACCTTCTTCTCTTTCTTATCTGACGCCTGTCGTGACCGGGCGTACCAGCTGTCTTGTGATGGTTCCAGACGATCGAAGAAGCGTTTTGCATCAGCTTGGATCGCTTCTTTCTTTTCATCCTTCATCTTGCGCAAGGTAGCAAAGATCATGGACATGCGTTGGTTACCCGCCAAGGTTTCCTGATTTCGCATCAGAAAATCCCAATAGAGATAGTTAAACGGGCAGGCCCCCTCTCCGGTTCCCTCTTTCACATTATAGGCGCAGCCACTGCAATAATTTGACATCCGATCAATATATTTGCCGCTGGAAGCGTAGGGTTTCGACCCCAAAATCCCGCCATCCAAAACCCAACCAGAATCAAACGGATCATAATAGTCTATTTCCGGGTTCGCATCGGCAAATTGCTGCCCCAGATCCGGAACCTCTTTAACATAGGTGCCAATCCCCGGAGAGGTGACTGAGCTACATGCAAACTCGACGCAGCGTTGCTCACTCGTTGCATCATAAAGCGAGTTGCCCCAGGCC
>JBCCBF010000352.1:0-2725 GCA_039814445.1 Pseudomonadota bacterium | reverse complement strand
CGCCTGGGGCCAGCAATTCCACAAAGTTGGACATCACGGTCCAGGGATCGCGCAAATGCTCAAGCACATCACCGAAAACCACCACATCATAGGGGCCGTGATCGGTAATCTCGGTCGGGATAGTGTCTGTGTCAGCGTTAAAAACCGCCACCTCATCAAGTCGTTCTTGGGCAATGCTGGCGGCGTCCGGGTCTAGCTCAAGCCCGACATAAAACACGGACGGCAAGCGTTTTTTCAACGCAGCGCCGAGGGCACCCGCCCCACAGCCCAGCTCTAAGACCTTTTGCGCGGTCAGCGGGATGCGGTTTAGCAAATCTGAGTTTGCGCGATCATAGTAGCCGCGAATGGCAGTCTTTGGCGTTTCTGAGCCAGGTGTGGCGGCGGTTTTAACACTCATGCGGATTGGCGGCGATGGGGAATGATCACAGGGTTTTTGGCAGCGGTTCATTGCTATTGCCTGTCGCTCTATGCCATGAACCACCATGAGATACCAGGGGCTGGTGAGACTGAACGAACCCACCGATCAATTGGTTGGTGATAACGGAGACATGATAGATCATGGCACGCATTCTATGCGCATGGGAGTTTGGCGCGGGGCTGGGGCATTTGACCCGACTTCTACCCGTGGCACGCCGCCTCCATGATGCGGGCCATGATATCACCCTGGCCGTGCCCAACACTGACGCCGCCAAGCCGGTTTTAGAGAAGAACTTCCCCGATGCGGATGGCCCCTTTGGCCTAACGGTGATCCCGGGCACGCAATGGAAAATTCCCACCAATGACCCGGATCTGCGCAAAAAGCCAACCCATGTTTTGGCTGATGTCTTGCAGCTTTTTCACTATCAAGAGCCAACCTTGTTGGAAAAGCAAACCCGGGTCTGGAAGCGCATCGTTGATAAGGTTGATCCCGATTTGATCGTGGCCGATTTTGCGCCAACCTTGCGCCTTGCCTATTGGGGGCACGCGCGGTTTGCCATGACCGGGAACGGCTATACCGTGCCCCCGGCAGGGCGCATGCTGCCACCGATCAAGCCCTGGCAAGAACGTTTGCACCCGTTCAGTCGCATGCATGAGGCAGGCGTGTTGATGGGTATGAATCGGGTACGCCAGAACTTGGGTGGCCCGCCGGTGCATTACGTGGGCGATATGCTCAATGGTGATCGTAGTTTTATCTGTACGATCAATGAGTTTGATCCATACCGGCCCCATCGCCGTGAACCCACCTTGGTGCCGTTCAATGTGCCGCAGATTGACCAATCGCCCACGATAGAAGAGCGCGGGGGGGAACGGGCACCGGTGTTTATTTACCTGCCCCATAATCACCCGCAGCTGCGTGATGTCTTGCATCTGGCGTCGCGGCTGACGGTGCCGGTCCATGTGTATGTGAGTGGGGCGCCGGCGGAAAAGGTCGCGGCTATTTGCGGGCAGAACGTGGCCGTTCACCGCAAGCCTTTGAACTTCCAAGATGATCTATGGAAGTTTCGAGCCATTATCCATCATGCGGGTTTGGCCACGGCCTATGCGGCGATTAAGGCGGGCACCCCTCAGCTGTTGCTGCCTGTGCATCTGGAACACGCGATCACGGCACGCGGGGCTGTGGATTTGGCCGGAGCCATTAGCCTGGGCAGTCAAGACAACCCGACCGTGGAGCTTATCGAGCAAGCCTTAAGCCGCCTGCTTACCGACCGCGCGATCTGGCAGCGCGCACATAAAGCAGCCGTGGAAGTGCGCCAGCGGCCTGAAATGGACAGCGTGTCCCATGTGGTGGAGGGGTGTTTGGCCATGCTTGATGAGGGGATCAAGCGGCGTGAGGCTTATGACCAGGCACAAGCAAAACAAGCGGAAGCTACCGAGACCATGGAGGCCACCGCTGCTGACGATGATGATATCGATAAGATCATCGCATAAGGCCGGGGCCGCTTAATCTTCAAGCAAGCCTAGCAAATACTGACCATACGCATTTTTGCGCAGGGGCTCGGCCAAGGTGGCGAGCTGATCGCTGGTGATTAACCCTTGCCGATAGGAGATCTCTTCCAAACACGCAATGTATTGGCCTTGGCGGTTTTCAATGGTTTGTACGAATTGGCCAGCCTCGATCAGGCTGTCGAAGGTGCCCGTATCAAGCCAGGCAAAGCCACGCTTCATGACCTGAACGCTTAGCTTGTTGCGCTCAAGATAAACACGGTTGAGATCCGTAATTTCCAGCTCGCCACGCGGTGAGGGTGCCAAATTACTGGCGATGTCACAAACACCGGCATCGTAGAAATACAGCCCGGTGACCGCGTAATTAGATTTGGGCTTGGTTGGTTTTTCCTCAATCGAGAGGGCCTTACCGTGGGCATCAAAATCAACCACGCCGTAACGCTCAGGATCGCTCACATGATAGCCAAACACCACAGCACCATCTTGCGTTTTCGCGGCGTCCGCCACCATGTCTTCAAGCGCATGGCCAAAGAATAAATTATCGCCCAGGATCAAACAGCTGGGTTCACCGCCAATAAAGTCTCGACCAATGATAAAGGCCTGGGCCAAACCATCAGGGCTGGGTTGAACCGCGTATTCCAGATTGATGCCCCATTGGCTACCGTCACCCAACAAGGTTCTAAAGGCTTCATTATCTTGGGGCGTGGTGATGATCAGCACATCCGTGATGCCCGCGAGCATGAGTACCGACAGTGGGTAATAGATCATTGGCTTGTTATAAACCGGGAGTAGCTGTTTGCTG
>JBCCBF010000291.1:0-3736 GCA_039814445.1 Pseudomonadota bacterium | reverse complement strand
CTTGCCAGGTGCATATTGGCAAAGTCCAATCTCCCTCCTAGCGCCGCCTCTGAGATGGCGCGAAAAGTTCGAACCTTGGCCCCTGCCACTTAATCCACCCGCAGCGCCCGTGACAATCGACGCCGAAGTGGCCGAGGTGAGCGAGCCTGCCGACGGCACAAGCGCATCCAAGGCAACAGACCCAAACAGCAGCCAGACACCAGGCAACACCCCTGACCAAGCCGGTAGTCTGGAGCCGGGAAGCGACCACCATGGGGGCGATGGGAAACCCAAGAGTGATGCCGGCGCGGCGGCCTAGTCGGTGCCTCAGTGGTGCCTAGTTTAGTGCCCCGCCGGTGCGAAGTCATTGTGAAGCCATTGCCTAATCGGTGAGTGACACTAACACCCGCACCCTTCTGATCAGCCCCTGAGCCATGGCATGGTGGGTTCATGAGTGAACGCCTGATAACACCCCACGATCTCGACCAGCTTAGGGCTGGCGGTCATATCACTGCACCCCAACGCTTAATGGCACGGCAAGCCTGCCGTGAGCCTAAAGCCTGGCAGGCTTGGGCAGGCTATGCGCTTATCACCCTGGCGGTCGGCCATCTGTTAGCCGCGATCATCTTCTTTTTTGCCTTCAACTGGGCCGCCATGACAGGCGCGACCAAATTGACTGTCATTGGCACCGCCTTGGGCAGCAGCATCATGATTTTTGCGGTCATCGGGCGCACGCGCTTAGTCGGTCAGATAGCCGGCATGGCAGCAAGCATCCTAACCGGCGTGTTATTCGCGGTGATTGGCCAAATCTATCAAACCGGGGCCGATGCCTGGCAGCTTTTTGTCCTATGGGCCGCGCTTAGCCTGCCCTTTGCGCTCCTCGCTCAAAACGCGGTTCATGGCCTTATCTGGCTGCTTATTGCCCATACCGGCTGGCTCACATTCTCCGCTCAATACGCAGAACCCCTTGCGTTACTCTCACCCGCCACCAGCCTTACGATCGGCGGTTTAGCATGCCTGGCTATCTTAATAGCCCGTGACTGGTGCCTAGGCCGCTCACGATTGCTATGGCTCGATTATCCCTGGACCCGGGTACTGCCTGCCCTGGCCGGCCTTTGCTATCTGATGATTGTCACCACCTGGCTGATTATTGAGCCCGATCAAGCCGGTTTTGGCGAGATCATCGGCACCATACTTTTTTGTATCGTTAGCGTAACGATGGTCTTTTTCTATGGGAAGTCGCGGGATGGTTTTGCCACGGCTTGCCTGGCCGCCGCCGCGCTAACAGCGGTCGCGGGCATGGCCTTAATCCGGCTCTTAGCAGAGGTGACCTCGGCCGAAGAAATCATCTTAAGCCTAGGCACCCTAGGCAATCTCGCCCTCCTGGCCGTGTTTGCCCAATGGCTTAAAAGACGCTGGAAAGCCGTGACCTCTACAAACGGGCACGCCAACGCTGTGCTAGATCAGATGGAAACCACTCAGCTGGAAACCGAACAGGCGGTAACAGACGAGGTAGCAAAAGACCAGGCAACAAAAGACCAAGAGGGGACATCATGAAGCTACAGCCTCTCAGCCTCCAAGAATTGCCCCCCATCCCCGCCCAGGCCACGGCTGACCTTACCACCAGCGCCAGCGCCGATGACGGGGAGGATGCGCCCTGGTATGCGAGCGTTTTTCTAGCGATCGGTGCCTGGGTAACCTCCCTAATCGGCATTGGCGCCATCGTCGCCCTGGTCGAATTTGTCAGTGACGATTTGGCGGAAACGACCTTTCTAGTGCTGGGCGTGCTGTTGATAGCGGTGGGTTTGGGCGCCAACCAGCGGGCCCGTTCGTTGTTTTACAAACAGGCCTGCGTGGTGGCTATTTTGGCCGGTCAAGGCCTTGCCGTTGTTGCCAGCTTTATCCTGGGCGATAGTCTCTACCTGACAGCCCTCGTGAGTTTGAGTTTATCCCTCGTCATCATCTATCGCCATCCCGCCCAGACTTTGTGTTTCATCACCAGCCTGGCCAGCACCGGGGTGCTTGCACTAGCCATGGATGATGCTGATCTACCCTATTGGATTGATTTACTGGCTATCCCCTGTCTGATAGGTGGCAGCTTCCTGATCCTCAAACCACCGAAAGGGCGGATATGGACGGGCATGGCCTATGCGTTGATCCTAGCAGTGCCGATCCTGGGCATCCTACTGCATCTGGGGGCGGCGGATAGCCGCCATCTTAATGATTTGATCATCAGCCATGATCATGCGCCTTTCATGGCCGGCTGGGGGGCGAAGCTGTGCTTGTTAGCCCTGGCGCTTGTGGCATTCAACCGCCTTCAGCACGCCGGGCCGGGTACCGCAACGCCTGCTGCCCTAACCGCCCTGCGCGTAACCCCAGCCCGCGTGATAAGCGCGGTCCTGGCCATGATGATCATGATCCAGCCCCTGGGTGGCGCGGCGGCGACCAGCCTTATGGTCATCGCCTATCTGGTCGCTAGCCCTGCCTTGATGACCATTATGGCGGTCGCCCAAATCATCGCGGTGGGGCAATTTTATTATGAGCTGGATATCAGCCTCTTGGCAAAAGGAGGGCTGCTATCGGTGATCGGCACCCTCGCCTTAACGGCCTGGTTCACCCTGCGCGCGCATTCCATTCCGTTATCGCAACAACCCAGGGAAAAATTGGCTATAAAACCCATCAGGCTAGCCGCCACCGCCTGTGCCGCCGCCTTAATTCTCGGTATCGCCGCCCAGGCGGTGATGAGCCGTGAGGCTATTATCGCGGATGGTACTCGGATCCTGCTGCCCCTGGCGCCGGTGGACCCACGATCCTTGATGCAAGGGGATTACATGACCTTGAGGCTCGACCCCGATGTGCTCCCCAACCGTGATCACACACCCAGGATCGGCCTCATCAGCCTAGACATCGCCCAAGACGGGACGGTTATCGGTCGCTCAACAACAGCCCCGGGGGGCGAGGCCACGATCAGCCTTGATCGTTTGCCGGGGGCATCACGGCAAATCCGTCTGGCGTATCACCCCCAGCGCGGCGGGTTTGGCCGCCAGGGTACGCTGGGCTATGGCATCGACAGCTTCTTTTTCCAAGAAGGCCATGCCGCGGCTTATGAGGCAGCAGAATACGCCGTGATCATGGTCAATGATCAAGGCCAAGGCGTGCTGGTGGGCCTGGCCGATGAGCGTAAAATGCTGATCAAGCCCAACCCCTAAGCCATGGCCCATGCGACCGCTTAATTCACCGCTCAACCCAGCCCCTGTTCCACCCCCCATACGTCTCGGGATCCACCAGATCAGCGGCAACTGAAACCGACCATGCACAGCCCCCATTGATTGCCGCGCATGAACCCGCTATATCCTGCCAATCAACAGCGCATCTTGCGCCCATGGTACGCCGCTTTAGCTCAGTTGGTAGAGCACATCATTCGTAATGATGGGGTCACGTGTTCAAGTCACGTAAGCGGCACCATTTCTCTCATGCGCCAGCAATTTTTACACGATTTAGCGCAGCAGCTAGTCGGCAATCACTTACGGTCGAGGCCTTTGGCGTTACCTCCCTCATCCCTTCGGTCTTCTTACTTCAGTGACAAAGCCGGGACCAACCCGATTTTTGCTCCAAAAATAATCGACGTCTTATTACTTTGTAACCTGATGGAGGTTGACCAAAATCTTAACGCCAGGCACTTGCCTTAAGTGATAGGCTAATAAAAATTTGACAGGACTTTCACGCATATAAGTCAAAGGGCCAACTGAAAATGAAG
>JBCCBF010000010.1:0-21810 GCA_039814445.1 Pseudomonadota bacterium | reverse complement strand
GTGAGAAGATATGCACCGGCGTCAGGACGGCTGTTAAGCAGGCCTGATAGGTAAGGAGAATAAGCAAATAAGCGGCAGAGCGGGTGGTTGGCGTCAAGCGATGTGGATAGGGCCTCACTTAAAGTTTTGGCCTGGTGATCACCCGATGCGGCATACTTATTTAATTGTGAATGCCAGTCAGCAAAGCGGCTGTCTTTGGCCAAAACGTGACCGTTCGCCGGTGGCGTTGCTGGCGCGAAAGTCGACAGGACTGAGCTGTCTGGCAGGGATGTTATAAACGAAACGGCCATAGGGTGCCGGGTATTATGAAGGGTATGTTGGTAGCTTATCATGATGCCGTTGGCGGCCTAGCCCTGGCGAGCCGTTTTGATCGATTGATTGAATTTTGACCGAGACTGAGACGCAAAACCAAAGCCCAAACCCGTCGGGTGAGGGGGCCGAGAGCCAGGCCAGCACGGATGCCACGCCACCCGCCCCCATGCGCCGGTGGCTGAGCCGCTGCCGTCGGCCCGCGATTTGGTGCGTCGAGGGCCTAGCCATGGTGACCGGTATTGCCGTGATCCTGGCGCTTGCCCTGACCTGGCGCCTGTCATCCGGCCCCCTGGCGATTGACTTCCTTACCGAGGAAATCGAGCATGCCCTATCAGCGGCTGCCGCACCGATGGAGGTGGAGCTGGGGGCGATCACGATCCTTTGGGATGAGCGTGAAAAGGGCCTAAGGCTGGCTGGTCAGTCAGTACGGTTACGGGGCGAAACTGGGCGGTTAATAGCCTCTTTCCCTCGGGTTGATATAAGTTTGGCCATCCCGTCCTTGTTGCGTGGCCAGTTCGTGGTCACCGAGGCGACCTTACAACAGCCGCTTATTCGCCTGACCCGTGACCAATCGGGCCGTATTGCCATTGATTTTGCTGCGGATGATGGGGTGACGCCCTCAGGGAATCATTCACCAGGGAATAACCCAGTTGATAGCCAAGGCATCACCGCTGATGACGCGCCGTTATCTATCAATGGTTTTGATGCCCTGACCATGGCTATGCGGGTTTTGGCCCCGCCTGATGACATCCAGGCCTTTGGCCCATCACTCGCGGATAGCGGTGCTGCGGCTTTGTCGCAATTGCGACGAGTCAAGATCACCGATGCACGGTTTGAGCTCAGCAACCCGCAGGCAGGTAAAAAACTAAGATTGAGTGATGTGAACCTGGTGGCTTCCCGCAGTGATGTGGGGCTGACCATGGCAGGTCAGGCTCAATTACGCACAGGCGACGGGGCCCCCGTGAGCCGTATTGAGGGCTTTATCGATATCCATGGTGTGGATCAGACCCTCGATCTTGATATCAACCTGCGTGACATCGATTTGATCGCCGCCAACCGCTTGGGCTTGGGCCAGCTGCCAGAATGGGTTCGTGACATGCCGCTGGACCGGGCTCGGTTACAGGCCAGCGTCAATGATGGTGATGGTACGTTCCATCTGGATAAGCTGAGCGTTGATCTAGCCGATAGCACGGTTGATTTACGCGCCAGTGGCTACCGGGCTGTGGCGGCCGATGGTGCTTTGCAATGGCGGGGTGCCGGGGTGTTGCGCCTGGACCGCTTGGATGTGCCGGCGTGGTTAGGCCGCCTACCCGAGGATATGGATGTCCCCGGTATTCGCTGGTCAAAAGAGAATTTCACCCAGGGCCAGCTGGTGGATGTGGAAGTTCTGATTGATGGCGTGGTGCCCGAGGATCAACCCATGGGTTTCACCCTCGACCGGGTGACAGGCCGGTTTGGCCTGGAGGATGCCACCGTTCGTTATCAATGGGCGCTGCCACCCGCCACGGAAGTTTATGGCACGGGCCGGTTTGATGATGAGGCGGTGATTATCAACCTCACAGAAGGCCAAATCGATACGGTCACGGCCTCTGAGACCGAATTGCGGATTGCTGATTTCGAGGCCGATTTTCCTAGCTTGGTCGTCAATGGCCGCGCCCAGGGTCCGTTTAAGGATGTGATGACCGCGTTGAACCACCCGCGGTTTGGCTATGCGGATTATTTGAGCCTTGATTTAGAACAGGTGGGGGGCACCCTTGATGCCCAGATGCGCTTTGCCTTGCCGTTGAAGCCATCCTTACCGGCCGAAGAGGTTGAGGTCGATATTAGCGGCCAGCTTATCGATGTGCGTACCAACGCCCTGTTCGCCGGCCTGCCCATTCGGGAGGCAAATTTACAGACGGTGATTGATGGTGATGGTCTGGTTGCCAAAGGCACCGTGACCGCCGGTGGCATTCCGCTAACCATTAACTGGCATCAGTATTTCCAAGCCAGCGCTGACATTGGCACGGCGCTGGATTTTCGCGGCACCATGACCGATGAGCATTTGGCCGGGCTTGGGTTCAACCCAGCCCCCTATCTGACCGGGCCGATCGGGGTGGATGGCCGGGTGATCGATTACAATGGTGGGGATACCGAGATCCAAGCCACAGCCACCTTGGATGAAGCCTTGTTGACCATCCCGCCCTTGAAGCTGGAGCGCGAGGCGGTACCCGGCAGCTTGTTGCTGGCGGTACAAGTTAAGCCGGACAACACGGTGGTGGTGTCCTCGGCATCCTTGAGTACCGCGGAATTAAACGCCGATGGCTCGGCCAAGTTTAACAATGATGGCAGTTTCGGTGTCCAGGCCAGCCGTATTGCCTGGGGTGAGACGCGGTTAAGCTTGGGCTTTGAGCAAGATACGGCCGGGGCTTGGGATGTGGTGTTAAATGGTCCGCGTTTGGACCTGCGGCCCTTACTGGATGATCCAGAGGCAACGGCCAGGGCTGATGAGACCGCCGACA
Organism: Pseudomonadota bacterium; assembly: GCA_039814445.1. GTDB lineage: Bacteria > Pseudomonadota > Alphaproteobacteria > TMED2 > TMED2 > TMED2. Next base: position 18,997 of record JBCCBF010000010.1, on the reverse strand, counting down.
CGAGCGACAGCAACACGCCAGATGTGGCCACAGATGGTGCAGAAGTAGCGGCTGACCAAGACAACCAGGCCATTGCTACCTTCCTGCGGGAGGCCGCACAGATCGTTGGGGCGGACAAGCCCGATCGTCAGCTCACGATTAATGTGGATGAGGTGGTTAAAAGCAACCAGGCCGTATGGCAAAACGTCCAAGGACGCGCGATCATGCGTGCCCGCCAATGGCCATCGATCTTGCTGCAAGCAGATTTATCAGGCTCGCCCTTTACCTTGGAGGTGTCCGGCGCTGATCGTGATCCCCTGCAAATGCGCATGAGCACCAAGGATCTGGGCACCTTGATGGCAGCCTATGATGCCGACATCCCGATTATCGCCGGCCAGTTTGACTTCCAAGCCCATGGGGAACCTTGGTCAGAGGGCCCCATTGCCCTGACTGGTCGTGTGGCGTTGGATGATTTTCGTTTGGGGACGGCCCCGGTTCTGGTGCGCACGGTTGATGCCTTATCACAACAAGGATTGCGGACCCTGAACCGGGATGCGGGCTTGGGCTTTGATCGGTTTGTGGCCGATGTGCGGTTATCGGGCAGTACCATCACGGTGAATGAAGGCCGCGCGGGTGGCGGGCCATTCGGCTTTACCATCGGCGGGGTGGTGGATCTGGCCGGGCAGCAGCTTGACCTCAATGGCACCCTAGTGCCGGTCTATACCCTTAACCGGTGGATTAGTGCCATTCCGATTATTGGTACCTTGCTGACCGGTGGTGATGGCGAGGGGTTGTTCGCCGCCACCTATAGTGTGGATGGTGATTTTGATGACCCGGATATTGCCATTAACCCGCTCTCTGCCCTGGCCCCCGGCATCATCCGTAAATTATTGTTTGCAGAACAAAGCAACACATCCCAGGAAGCAGCAAACCCCGAAGATCAAAAGCCCCTTGAACCTCCCCAAGGGATGGTCGACCATGGCGGTTGATACGGCGACGCTAGCAAAAGTTGTGGGATATGAATTGGTTTTATCGAACAAACGCGGGTGATATCGGCCCCGTGAGTGGTGAGGAAATGGTCCGTCTGATCGAGGCGGGCGAGGTCACCGAAACCACCCCGGTGCGGCGCGATGGTTCTGATCAATGGATTGAAGCCTGGCAGACGGACCGCGCCAGTTATTTAGGCATGATGGGCAGCCCAGAGGCTGAGCTGGATGGCGGGACGGCAGTGGCCAGCGCCTGGGCTCGGATTGCGGCCTATATTGTTGATTATCTAGGGGTTCTGTTTGCCACGTTTTTGGTTAGCTTTGTGGTGGAGCTGGTGGTTGACATGCCCCGCGAGTTCGATGCCTTAAGCGACTATGCGCCCGCTCTGATCCTGGGTGTTGGCGTTGTGTTTCTGTTTTACGGCTTGCCCGCATCATCACCGCGCCAGGCGACCTTGGGCATGCAAGCCCTAGGGATCCGGATGATCCGTCCCAATGGGCAACGCATCGGTCTAATCCGTGGCGGGATACGCCCTTTGGTCGCCTCACTATCCACGGGCTTTTTATTTTTGGGCGTGCTGGTTGCTTTGTTTAACCGGGAGCGCATCACCTTGCATGACTGGGCCTGTGGCACACGGGTGGTCAAGGGTGGCTAGCCGCGCCGATACGGTGGCAAGGTGATTGTAGGGCGTGGTTTTAGATGTGGTTTTATAAGACCCCGGAGGGCGAAGAAATCGGGCCAGTCAATGGCCATAAGATGGTCGCCCTGATCGATGATGGCGCGTTAACCGAAACCACCCCCGTGCGCCGCCACGGGGCCAGCACCTGGCTTGAAGCGTGGCAGACTGATCGGGCTGGGTATTTGCGCCATGATGACCGCCAGCTAGCCTATGAACTTGCCGTGCAACCGGCCAGCCTGTGGCGTCGGCTGGTGGCCTTTGCCGTGGACATAGTGTGTTACGGGGTATTGGGCTATGCCGCGGTGATGGCAGTGCTGACCATGGCGGCCAACTTATTATTCCAAGACCTGGTTTTTGTGATTGGGGTGTGGGTGTTTGTGCCCGTCATCGTAACTTTTTTATACTTTATCATCAGCCTCGCATCACGCCATCAAGCCAGCCCAGGTATGCGGCTGATGGGTATGCATGTGTACCGGTTAGACAGTAAGCCCCTGGGGCTGTGGCGCAGCGTTGCCAGGGCTTTTGTTTTCTTCTTGAGTGCCTGGGCTGTTGTGCTGTTGGTCATGCCGTTCCTCAACCCGCGGCGTCGCATGATCCATGATTGGGCCACCGGCACCATGGTGGTGGCCGGTCTTCCGCCCAAAGCGCTTGTATAGCCATCAGCCGTTTACGACCACGCGCACATGCTTTTTCTTGCCCGCGGACAGCTGGAAATCACCACTGTCATTGACCGCAGACAGGTCAATTGTCGCATCAGGGTCGCCCAAGGCTTTGCCATCAACTTTGCCACCACCACCCTTGATCAAGCGGCGTGCCTCACCCTTAGAGGCCGTAAGGCCGGCATCGACAAACAAATCCACAGCACGGATACCGGCGGCTAAGGCGTCGCGGCTCACATCAAGACGGGGGATATCAGCGCCTAAACTGCCCTGCTCGAACGTCTGGCGGGCAGTGTCAGCGGCCTGGGTCGCGGCGGCTTCGCCGTGGCACATTTTGGTGGCTTCAAACGCTAATATCTTTTTCGCCTCGTTGATATCTTGGCCTTCAAGGGCCGCCAACTCGGCGATGTTTTCCAAGGGTAGCTCGGTGAACAGTTTTAAGAACCGCCCCACATCCGCGTCTTCGGTGTTCCGCCAATATTGGTAGTAGTCATAGGCGCTGAGGCGTTCTTCATTTAGCCAAACGGCACCATCCGCGGTCTTGCCCATTTTTGCCCCTGAGGCGGTGGTCAGCAGCGGGGTTGTTAGGCCCTCTAAGCCCATACCATGCATGCGCCGACCCAGCTCAACCCCATTTACGATATTGCCCCATTGGTCAGAGCCACCCATTTGTAACGTCACGCCAAACCGTTTGTTCAGCTCAACAAAATCATAGGCTTGCAAGATCATGTAGTTGAACTCGAGGAAGGTGAGCGGTTGTTCCCGGTCGAGCCGCAATTTCACGCTGTCAAAGGACAACATGCGGTTGATGGTGAAGTGCCGCCCAACCTCACGCAGTAGCGGGATATAGGCCAGCTCATCAAGCCAGTCGGCGTTGTTGACCATCATAGCATCGGTGGGGCCATCGCCAAAGGTCAGGAATTTTTCGAACACCCGACGGATGCCCGCGATATTGCTGTTGATATCATCATCGGTGAGCAGTTGGCGGGCTTCGTCTTTACCCGAGGGGTCGCCGATTTTGGTCGTGCCGCCACCCATTAAGACGACCGGTTTGTGGCCGGTGCGTTGTAAATGCCGCAGCATCATGATCGGAAGCAAGGATCCCACATGCAGGCTGTTGGCCGTGGCATCAAAACCGATATAGGCCGTGATTGTCTTATCGCGTGCTTGGGTGTCGAGGGTGTCACCATCGGTGCATTGATGGATAAACCCGCGGGTTTCGAGGGTGTGCAGAAAGTCTGATTGATAATGTGACATGGTCTGAAAGCCTAGCCAGCAAGCGTAACGATTTTAAAAGCACGGGCGTGTGCGTTGCTTCTTGTAAGCCGGTCTGCATCGAACCACAATGCCCGACACGCGGATTATGCGGCCGCGATGCTTGGGCGGTCCTCCCCGCCCATAATGGATGCAAAGTTAGAACCGATGAGCGAAAAACCAGTCTGGGCCGTGGGGCTGATGAGCGGCACGTCGCTCGATGGCATCGATGCTGCCTTGCTGAGCACCGATGGGGGGCATGTGGTTGAACCAGGCCCGGGCCTGACGGTCGCTTATGACCCGGGGTTTCGTGACCGGGTGCGCGCCTGTTTTGGGCAGCAAGAGGCCCCGCCCGATGTGATACGCAATCTGACTGATTACCACGCCCAAGCGGTGGCCGCCCTGTTGGACCAGGCGGATATACCGCGTGAGCACATGGCCGTGGTCGGGTTTCATGGCCAGACCATCCATCATGATCCCGGCGCTGGTCTTACGGTGCAGATCGGTGATGGGGCTTCATTGGCCCGCCAGCTGGGAATCCCGGTGGTCGATCAAATGCGCTTGGCTGATGTGGCCACGGGTGGCCAGGGCGCACCACTGGCCCCGGCTTTCCATGCCGCCATGGCCAGCCCGTACCGGGGTCAGCCTTGTGGTTTTTTGAACATGGGTGGGGTGGCTAACATCACCTATGTGCCGCCAGGTACCGGGCCTGATTACCCTGATCCTGTGGCTTTTGATACGGGGCCCGGTAATGCCCTGATCGATGATTGGGTGCGCCGTCACACCGGGCATCCGTTTGACCAGGATGGCAAGCTGGCAGCATCCGGCACGGTTGATCGCACGGTTTTGGATAGCCTGCTGGCGCATCCATATTTTGCGCAACCCTATCCGAAATCAGCCGATCGGGATGATTTTGCCAGCGATGTTATCAATGATTTGTCGCCAGCCGACGGGGCTGCAACCTTGGTGGCCTTGACGGTGGAGAGCATCGGTCGCGGTATTGATGCGTTGCCTCGTCAGCCTGCGGTGTGGTGGGCCAGCGGTGGCGGCCGCCATAACCCCCAAGTGATGGCCGGGTTGCACAAGCGTCTGGCACCGGCCCAGGTCAAACCCGTGGAGGATATTGGCTGGGCGGGTGATATGGTGGAGGCCTGGGCGTTTGCCTATTTGGCGGTGCGGTCGCTGAAAGGCTTGCCGCTTAGTTTCCCCACCACAACTGGTGTGCGCCAAGCCATCACTGGCGGTCGGCTATACCAACCGCCAGGGGCTGATCCTTAATCAACGTCTTCCATCTCGCCACCTTCCAGCATCGGTAGCTCATCAACTTCTTCGTCTTCCTCAGGCGGTGGTGGCGCCACTTTCTCACGCATATTAGCGTCCATATAGAGGCTCGAAAGCGCCACGAGGTGATCAGTATGCTTGCTAAAGAAATGGTCAGCGCCGGCAACGACTTCATAGTCGATCGTGATGCCCTTTTGGGTGCGTAGCTTGGCCACGAGTTTCTCGGTGGCGGTGGTTGGCACCATCGTGTCTTTCTCGCCTTGAATGATCAGGCCAGAGGACGGGCAGGGGGCTAGGAAGCTGAAATCATACATATTGGCCGGTGGGGCCACGACGATGAAGCTGTCGATTTCAGGCCGCCGCATCAGCAGCTGCATTGAAATCCACGCGCCAAAGGAAAAGCCACAGATCCACACGCCACTGGCGTTGGGGTTTTGAATTTGCAGCCAATCAAGCACAGCGGCGGCATCACTTAATTCACCTTCGCCGCGATCAAAAGACCCTTGGCTGCGCCCCACCCCGCGGAAATTGAACCGCATGGTCGAAAACCCACGTTGCCGCATCATCTGGGACATGGAATAGACCACTTTATTGTTCATGGTCCCGCCATGCTGGGGGTGCGGGTGTAACACCACCCCAATGGGGGCGTTCGGGTTTTTCGAATGGTGGTAACGACCTTCAATACGACCGGCGGGTCCATTGATGAGTACTTCAGGCATCCGTGCGAGTTCCTCAGTCTTTTTCGTTAGTTAGGGCTGGTAGCCATAGGCATATGGCGATGGCCGGTGGCGTACGCCACCTGAGTTTTTAAAAGTGGCAGGTGACATACCATATTCTTCACGCTTGGGGCGAAGATTTCGCAAAATTGCGTGGGATTGACGTACAAAATCAAAAGAAAATAGCCTGAATATGCAGACAAATGGTTTACTTCGGCGTTGTTCGCTATGATGTAGAAACAGGTGATGGCCGTGGTGCCATCGGTTTTAGGACGAAAACCTCGCATGTTTGATACGACCCGCGATCATATTGCCAGCATCTTGGCGCGCGACCCAGCGGCCCGCCGGTCTTGGGAAGTAGCTTTGCTTTACCCTGGGTTCCATGCGGTGCAAGCCTATCGCTTGGCCCACTGGTTTTGGCAACGAAACTGGTTGTTCCTAGGCCGGGCGATCTCCCAGCTGGCGCGCATGCTCACGGGTATTGAGATCCATCCCGGTGCGAGGGTTGGCAAGCGTTTGTTTATCGATCACGGCATGGGTGTGGTCATCGGTGAGACGGCTGAGATTGGCGATGATGTCACCCTGTATCAGGGTGTGACCCTGGGTGGGACATCATTAGAACATGGCGTCAAACGTCACCCCACCATCAGCGATAACGTGATTGTTGGCGCGGGCGCTCAGGTCTTGGGGCCTTTTACCGTCGGGCGCTGTGCTCGGATCGGCGCCAACGCCATGGTGATAAAAGAGGTGCCCGAGGGTGCCACCGTGGTCGGGCAAGCCGCGGATATCGTGAAGCGCCGGCCTGGCGACACGGCGGATAAGGCGCCGTTTGTTTCCTATGGCACGCCGCTGGATCTATCGACCCGTGATGGTATGGAGCGCACGGTTACCGGTTTGCTTGAGCATATTCACAAACTCGAAGCCCGGCTAAAGGCCCTAGAAGAGACGGGTGAAATTAGCGCCACGACCCCAGGCATCAGTGATGATGAGTGGGCATCCGATGATGAGTGCAAGCCTGTTTAAGACATGGCGGTATACCTTGATCACAACGCAACCACCCCGTTAAAGCCGACGGTTGCCGAGGCCATGGCCATGGCCATGGGTGCGCCGGGCAACCCGTCCTCGATCCATAGCTTTGGTCGTGCCGCTCGCAAATTGGTGGAAACGGCCCGCCATCAGGTGGCCCAGGCGGTTAACGCCACGCCAGAGGATGTTATCTTTACCAGCGGTGCGACCGAGGCCGATAACGCCGCGTTGCGCCATACCGGCATGGCGAGCGTCCTCACCACCGCTACCGAACATGATGCTATCCTCCAAGCCCGTGATGGGTTGATTACGGTGGCGGTGGACGGGCAGGGATTGATTGACCTAGCCGCTTTGGATCACGCCCTGTCAGCGGCACCCAAACCAGCCTTGGTGTCGGTGATGCTGGCTAATAACGAAACTGGTGTGATCCAGCCATTGGCAGAGATTTCAGCACTGGTTCGCCACCATGGTGCCTTCCTCCATTGTGACGCGGTCCAGGCTCTGGGCAAAATCCCTATCGATATTCAAGCCCTGGGCATCGATCTGATGAGCTTGTCTGCCCATAAATGTGGTGGCCCCTCGGGTGTTGGTGCCTTGGTGGCAACCGAACGGCTGGAGCCAAGCAAATGGCAATTTGGCGGCGGTCAAGAAAAGCGCCGGCGACCAGGTACGGAAAACCTCATTGGTATTGTCGGTTTTGGTGCCGCGGCTGCCCAGGCCATCGATGACATGCCGCATATCACAGGGTTAGGGGCCCTACGCGATGGCATGGAGGATAAGATCAAGGCCGGCGTGCCAGTCATACGGGTGATGGGTGCCGATGCCCCGCGTTTGCCGAATACAAGTAATATGGTGCTGCCGGCGGTGCCCGCCCAGACCCAGGTAATGGCCCTCGATCTATCAGGTTTTGCCGTGAGCTCAGGGTCGGCCTGTTCCTCGGGCCGAGTGGATCCGAGCCATGTGATCTTGGCCATGACCGGTGATCGTGATCTCTCGGCCTGTGCTTTGCGCATATCCATGGGCTGGGATACGAAACCCGCTGATATCGACGGGTTTGTGGCAGCCTATATCCGCATGGCACAAAAGCAATTAGCCAAGCTATCAGCGGCATGAGGGATAATACGCAGCGTGAGGGATACGCTGTGTGAAGGATATAGGGCGTTAGGCTAAGGATGCCCAGGCGTCATCACGTGGTTGCCGGCACAAAAAAACCCGCCGGTGAGGCGGGTTCTTTTTAAACCGAAGCGCTGTCTTACATTTTCGCGCCAAATGGGCTCGGCGCTGCCTTTGCCTTTGGCTTGTCGCCAGCGGGCTTGCGCTTTAGCACAGGCTCATTATTACGATCGACCATGTCGCCGTCCATATTGCGCCCGATGATTGATTTCATAAAGTCAGACATGTTCTTAACTCCTGGTCTGTAAACCATGGGGCTGATAATCAGCTACCCAATCCCTTGCGGTGTTACTTTTCGATGGGTAAACAGATCGAATAAGTCACCGGCATTTCTATATCCAGCACCACACTGCCTTGGGTTGATGAAAGCAACAATGGCGTAAATATGGCACCAGAACGATAACGGTTGTGGTGTTAAAAGAACCGCTTGGATCCTGCAAGCAGATAAATGACGACGATAATGATAAGGCGAGATGTGTGATGCCAATCGTAAAATTTATTGAGAATGATGGCACAGAAGAAGTGATTGATGCGCCGGAGGGGCTCTCGATATTAGAGATTGCGCATCAAAATGGCGTGGATATCGAAGGGGCATGTGAGGGCAGCTTAGCCTGTGCCACCTGTCATGTGATTGTTGATCCCGCCTGGTTTGATAAGCTTGAGGAACCTTCCGAAGATGAGGAAGACATGCTCGATCTCGCCTTTGGGTTAAAGCCCACATCACGCCTCGGCTGTCAGATTATTGTGAGTCAAGCGCTTGATGGGCTGACTGTGCATCTCCCACCACGTTAAGCGAGTCGGCATCGTTTGATGCAATTTTCATAAAAGTTTGAAATAAAATACATTTTTGCGTCGTCGACGGCTCTAACTCATGAAAAACACAGGCGTTTGCGGTGAATATGCAACAGCCGATGCGGCGTTATCGCTATTCGATGCACCCATTCATCCGCAAACTGTGATAGGGTTAATTTTCGATGATCATTCGCAGCTTGCATAATGATCACCCTCGATGGGTAGAATGCCTATCTGGGATTTTGGTGGGAAATGGGATGGAGTTCGAGCATGCGCTGTCACAGCCATGTTTTCGACGATGTTATATCGCCGTTATCACGGCGCATTAGGCGCCGGTTTTTTAGCCGTATGATGACTGCCCTCGCGGTTGTTACCTTTATGGCTGCCTCAAACCTTGGCATGCCTAGCACAGCCGCGGCCCAGGGCACCGAAACCATTGAGCTGTACAATGGTTTGCTTGGTGTTGAGATACCAGCAGAGTTCGAAGAGCTGCGGCTGACGGAAATGGAACGAACTTTTCCAAGCCTGCCACTGCCCGATTATGTCTATTCAGATCGTCTGCGCACCACCTTATTGGCGGTGAGCATTATCAATAACCCGAACCCTGACATTGATATGCTGACCTACACCGCTGGGTGGGCGAAGGCCTTGGAAGGGACGTTGCCGGATTTCAATTGGGATCAACGCCGGGTGGCCCGGATCGAGGGGCGGCCCTGGATCGTGTGGCAATACAACGCGACCACCATCAACCAGTTTAAAGAGCCTGAGAGCTCCGCAACGGTGATGTTTATGAGTGTCTTATCAAAAGATGTGATGATGCTGGTCTTGGGGCATGCGCCCAAAGGCATTTTTGCCCAGAATATGGAGATATTCCAACGAGCGGTTACCTCGCTTGATCTCTCTATTGTCGCGCCACAGATGAGTGGTTTAAAAGCTGCCACCCAATAAGCCTGAGCGCTGTTTTACTAGAAGTGCTAGCCGTAAGTTACGGCTGATATGCATGAGCGGTGCTTGTCAAATTCATCCATTGCCAACATATTGCGCTTTATGACGACATTTTTAGACTTCGATAGCGGCAAACCAGCCGCTCAAACCCGTGTGGTTGTGGCGATGTCGGGCGGTGTAGACAGCTCCGTTACCGCTGCCCTCGCCTCGCGCGCCGGTTATGATGTTGTCGGCATTACGCTGCAATTATATGATGATGGCGCGATCCGCGGTAAGCAGGGAGCCTGCTGTGCCGGTAAAGACATCCATGATGCGCGTACTGTGGCGGATCAATTGGGGATCAGCCATTATGTGCTGAATTATGAGGATGTGTTCCGCGATGCGGTGATGGAAGATTTCGCCGACACCTATTTAGCCGGCTCAACCCCGATCCCTTGTGTTCGATGCAATCAAAAGGTCAAGTTCCGTGATTTGCTTGATACGGCAAAGGATCTAGAGGCCGATGTGATGGTCACGGGTCATTACGTCCAACGGCTTGAGGGGACGCATGGCCGTGGCCAGCTGCACCGTGCGTTAGACCCAGCAAAAGACCAAAGCTATTTCCTCTTTGCGACCACCCAAGAACAGCTTGATTATTTGCGTTTTCCCTTGGGTGGGCTGACGAAATCCGTGGTCCGTGATCTGGCGGCAGAGCAGGGCCTAAACGTGGCCGATAAACCAGACAGCCAGGATATCTGCTTTGTGCCCAATGGCTCTTACGCCCGGATTGTGGAAAAGCTGCGCCCCGGTGTGGTTGAGCCTGGCGATATCACTGATATGGCCGGTCACGTCTTGGGCCACCACAATGGCATCATCAATTACACGGTGGGCCAACGGCGTGGTTTAGGCATTGGCGGTGGTGATCCGCTTTATGTGGTGCGATTGGATTCCGAGCAAAACCGGGTGATCGTCGGGCCACGCGAAGCGCTGGCGCGGGATGTCGTGTACTTAAACGAGTTTAACTGGCTGGGCGATGACCAGCATTTAAACGGTGAGTTGCCCGTGGTCGTTAAACTACGCTCCGCCATGGAGCCGGTATCAGCGCTGGTCACCCTATCGGCCCAGGGCTTGGCAACAATTGAACTCGACCAGCCTTATGAAGGCATTGCCCCGGGGCAAGCTGGTGTTGTCTATGATGGGGACCGCTGCCTAGGCGGTGGGTGGATCATCGGCGCTGAAAATCGTCAATTGGCCGCTTAGGGCCATCTCTCAACAATCATCATCGATCGCCGCGATATCGGTTCTTATATTACCGAATGACGCCGCTTAATGGATGATTGTTGCAATTTTATACAACTATAACGCGAGTAAATATTGGTTTCACGGCTATCGGTTGATTGTCTATGAGGTATAGGCTGCGCCATTTGACGTGTATGAAATATATGTAGCGCTTCTTTTGTATGACAGTTCGAAGACTCTTGGCGTTTTTTGCATTTTTTCGGTTGAGCGCGATCCCGGCAACAATCTTACTTATAGGTGAGGCCCGTAACCAACAGGTGAGTTGTGAAACAGCCAATACTGCAAGACCGACAAGATGGTCGTACCGTTTTTGTTACCAAATACCACCAACGTGGTGATGAGGTAGTGTCCGCGGGGGAGCGCTTCGAATTCGATGTGACCCGTCCGGTAAAGCAGATCAAGGCTGACACAATTGAAGGTCTCAACGAAGCGCTGATTGATCGGGCCTATGGTTCGGGGGAACCTAATATTGCCCAGTGGATCAGCACCCAACGCCATCTGGCGGCTGAGCATCACCAACAACCACAAGCGCACCAGGCGACCGCTGGGGGGCGGCCGTCCCGGGACCGTGCTGTGGACCCGGTGTTGGAAACCCAAGGGGACGGTTGGATGTTGCGCTTGCAGCATCGGGACCAGAACAGCGGGTATGTGCCCAGTCGTCAGCCTGGCGGCTTCGCCCACCCGGTTACCGAACAAATCGCCACCTTGCGGTCTGATCTGATCGAACAACACATTGCTAAGCTTGGCCAGATGGCATGGCGGGAGAAGCGCCCTGATGCCATGCGCTTCGTTCAGGATTTGGCCGTGGATTACCGGGAAAGCCGCACCACCGATTACGGTGTGTACTTTGCCATCGACCAGGCCACACCAAACCGTCACTTGCGGCCCGAAGGCCCAATGCTACAGGCCATTCCCGGCGGTCGTATGTGATCAACTGTTCTAGATAAGCAGTTGATGTGTATACTAAAAAATAGAGATTTTAAGGCCTGAAAATTTGGTTCTTTCATTACTATCGTGTGTACTATGAATTCGCGTATAGTGTAGTCACTAAATACGTTGTGTTGGGGAACACTTCGGGGGATATGTGGGAAGTTTATTAGAACGAGCAGTTGGCAGAGAACATCAAGAAGACGCGGTCGCCGCCTTAGCGGTGGATCCCATCGCCCAGGCCATGGCCATGGGGCCCAAACCAGCTGCCGCCGCCAATCAAACCACCGCACCCGTCACCCATCCTGAACAAGACCGATTTCGCACCCTGGTGCTTGATGGCGGCGGCATTAATGGTTTGGCTCAAGTTAAAGCCTTGGCCGCGCTCGAGAAAGAAACCGGCAAGCCGATTACAGATCATTTTGAGATGATGGTGGGGACATCCACGGGTGGCTTAATCGCCCTCGCCATGGCCGCCCCACACCCCGATGATCCAAGCCGTCCCTTAATGACCGCCACGGAGCTGGTGGCGTTTTATGAAGAGCAGGGGCCGGTAATCTTCGGCACCCGCAATAAGATCGACCGTGGCGCCGATTGGAATGAAAAGCCGCTCGAAGATTTCTTAAAATCAAAGTTTGGCGATATGCGCATGAGCGATGCGCGGATACCCGTCATGGTGTCCACCATGGACAATGATAAGGGTGAGGCGGTCTGGCTCCATAATCTGGATATGGAATACGGCGCCGAAACCAAGGCCGACCCGCTCATGTGGCAGGCAGCCCGGGCCACCTCTGCTGCCCCGACTAAGTTCAAGCCGGTTGAGGTGGATATGGGCAATGGTCGCACCCGCAGCCTGATTGATGGGGGTGTGTTTGCCAACATGCCGGCGATTGAGGCCAATACCGTGGCCAAGGTGCTGGCCAATGGTCGCCAGGTGGAGATGCTATCGATAGGCACCGGCGCCCAACGTTTCAGCATGACCTCGGACAAAGTGGCGTCCACGGGCGCCTTGGGCTGGGCCATTGATATCTTTAAAGGCAAAAGCCCTATTCGTGAGATGGCTGAACAGGGTAAAGAAACCAGTGCTGACCAGCTGTTAAAGCTGAGCCTCGGCGACCGTTATCACCGCTGGGAAATCCCGCTGATCCATGAGCATGGCCGGAAATTTAGCCCCACGGGCAATTTGGATGACGCGACCCCGGGTAATATTGCCAAGCTGAAATTTGTCGGTGAACAATTTGTGGCCCGCCATTGGGATAAGGTCACCCGGCTAGCCGATAGCTTGGCGCCGGACCGTACGCCAGGTGATGCCCCGGCAATGCCCGACCGCGCGGCCTTGCGCGAACGGCTGGACCAGGCAGATCCCAAGTCACCGGGCTTGCTCGCGCGGATCTTCGGCTTTGGGTCGAAGAACAGCAAGGTATTGGCCTCAGGCCCAGAGATGAGCCGTGAGACGGCGCTGGCCAACTCGACCTCACCGGCCGCTATTATGGCCGGCTGCGATCAGCCCATGAAGCGCTGTGATATAACCCCAGCGCCTGGGGCAACACCCGCCTAAATCCCACGTGAAATCACATGAATAGCCGGCTAACTTCCGTTGGCTTTGGCTAGGCTCGAATGTCGTATAAACCCGATGATGAAGGGCGGCGTATCACCGTCGTTCTCCGGACCCACGGCACCGAGTTTCACGGTGGGATAGTCTTGACTTCCCTGCCTCTGGGCCGTATGTCCATGGCCTCGCAGTCAAGCGACGTGTGGCGGAGTAGCTCAGCTGGTTAGAGCAGCGGAATCATAATCCGCGTGTCGGGGGTTCAAGTCCCTCCTCCGCTACCACCACACCCAGTTTTTGTAACGCCATTCTAACCTAAAAGCTTGGGTTCACCCCTGTTTCACATCTGAGGCAAAGCGGGCTGCGTTCTCTTGTAAAAACTCGCTGTCATCCGCATCCCCCCAGAAGGCGGGCTGTGCTTTGGGTATGGTCAGGGCTTTTCGCACCTGGGGGCGGGCATCGATGCGGTCGAACCACGCCTTGAGGTGATCCAGGCCATCGATGGAGACCTTGGCCCAGATATAGGCACGCGCCCAGGGGTAGGTCGCCATATCAGCGATGGTGTACTGATCCCCTGTGAGCCATTCACGGCCTTCTAACCGGGTGTTGATTACCTCAAGCAGCCGTCGGGTTTCATCCACATAGCGTTTGATGGCGAAGGGTTCCTCATGACCGTTTGGCGCGGCGATACGTTGGAAATACATGGCTTGCCCCATCATGGGGCCGATACCCCCCATCTGGAACATCAACCATTGTAGGGTTTCTGATTGTGCCTTGGGGTCCGTGGGCAGGAATTGGTTATATTTTTCCGCGAGATACCAAAGGATAGCGCCTGACTCAAAAACCGGAAAATTGCCGTGAGAGCGATCCACGATGGTTGGTATTCGACCATTCGGGTTGAGCTTTACGTAGTCGGGTGCCTTCTGTTCTTTCTTGGCGAAGTCGATGAAGGTCAAATCATACGCCACGCCTGCTTCTTCGAGGAAAATGACGGGCTTATACCCATTCATGGTGGCGGCGGTGTAAAGGTGGATATCAGGCTGCGACATGGCTGGTGCCTCCGAAAACAGCTTTTAAATGATCATTAAAACGTTGGAGGTCAGCCGCAATGTCAGGATTTTTCATCACGTCATAAGCGGCAAAGGTCGGCAACGGCTCCATGGCGAAGAATTTGGCGTTAAGGTGCACGGGCAGCAACAGATCATCGATGCTTTTGCCCTCAAAGAATGGTTCTGCTGGGTCGTTGAATGCTTCACGCGGCGCGTTAAGGGTCGTGGCAATCATGTATTTGGTGCCCGCAAGAGCCCCGCCCATGCCGTAATTAGCTTTTGGTGCTGCGGCGTTGCGACCATCCCCGGCACAGAGGCGACCATCCATGCCAGCCGTATAGACTTGGTCCATATACTCTTTGAAAGACCAAGGCACCATCATCCAGTTCACGGGAAATTGCATGATAACGATATCGGCCCATTGATGATGGTTGACTTCTTCCTCCACCTCATAACCTGAGGCCACTTGGGTGAGGCGTATCTCATGGCCTGCGTTTTCCAAATACATGCGGGCGCGATCAATAAAGGTGGCGTTCAACTCACCTTTGGCAAAAGGGTAGGGCTGATGCCCGTTCAAGATTAGAACTTTGCTCATGATTCATTCATTAATCTGATTGGCAACTTGACGCGCCAGAGGAAACAGCAGACATTGTATTTATAGGTGGCTAAAATCAACTAGTATACTTTTAGTAACCTATGGGTTTTGTGTGTGTGTAGGAGGTCAGTTGATGCATGCGCGGGTCGAAACCGATGAAAAGGGACGGCGCCATGCCCATGATGCCTGCCATGAACCCTGTGCTATTGAGCGTGGTATGCGGATCATCGGCGGTAAATGGACCGGATCCATCCTATGGCATCTCAAGGATGAGCCTGTGCGCTTTAATGATTTGGCGCGGATGATTGGCGGGGCGAGTAAGAAGATGATCACGGAGCGCCTGCGCCAATTGGAGGCGGATGGCTTGGTGATGCGTGAGGTTCTCGATACCTCTCCGGTATCGGTACAATATGTGGTGACACCGCTTGGCAAAACCGCGCTTGGCTTTTTGGATGAGTTGCGTCAGTGGACTGAACAGCTTGAGCGCTCGTAACAGGGATTAATGATCATGCGTGTGAATAGTGACTTTAGCCAGCGGGTAGTCATACGCCCCGATGAGTATGACTGGGTGCCGTCGCCGATGCCGGGGGTGGAACGAATGATGCTCGACCGTATTGGTGATGAGGTAGCGCGGGCTACGAGCCTGGTGCGCTATGCACCGAACAGCCAGTTTTCAGCCCATACCCATGGGGGCGGTGAAGAGTATTTTGTTCTCGATGGCGTTTTCGCCGATGAACATGGCGATTATCCTCAGGGCACCTATGTGCGCAATCCCGTGGGCACGAAACATACGCCTAGTATTGGCCCAGAAGGGGCGACAATTTTTGTAAAGCTTCATCAATTTGATCCGGCTGACCAAACCCAAAAAGCAATTGAGACCCCAGCGGCCCAATGGCACCCCGGTCTCGTGCCAGGACTGTCAGTGCTGCCGTTGCATGAATTTGGTACCGAACGGGTAGCCTTGGTTCGCTGGGCACCTGATACCCGTTTTAATCCTCACCAGCATTGGGGCGGCGAAGAAATCTTTGTCCTTGAGGGTACATTTTATGATGAGCATGGCGACTACCCGGCGGGGTCCTGGCTGCGCTCACCCCATGCCAGCCAGCACACACCTTATACGAAGGGCGATGGTGCCTTGATTTATGTGAAAACCGGCCATTTGCCAGAAAACCCCTAGGGGTTACCCGCCGAAATCGTCCAGCATGATGTCTTCGCGGTCGACGCCCAGGTCCAGGAGCATGTTGATCACCGATTGGTTCATGATAGGCGGGCCGCAGAGGTAGTATTCGCAATCCTCGGGCGCTGGGTGGTGCTTCAGGTACTCATCCATCAAAACATTATGGATAAAGCCCGTATGGCCGTCCCAATCATCGGTGGGCAAGGCGTCTGATAGGGCCACATGCCATTCGAAATTAGGATTCCCTGCGGCTAAGCCGTCGAAATCCTCGACAAAGAACATTTCACGCTTTGAGCGCGCACCGTACCAGAAGGAAATCTTGCGCTTGGTTTTGATCCGCTTGAGCTGGTCAAAGATATGGCTGCGCATGGGGGCCATGCCGGCACCACCACCCACAAAGATCATTTCCTTGCCGGTTTCCCGGGCGAAAAACTCACCGAACGGGCCAGAGATGGTCACCTTATCACCAGGCCTTAGGTTGAAGATATAAGAGGACATCTTGCCCGGTGGCACCCCATCACTGCCTGGGGGCGGTGACGCCACTCGCACATTGAGCATAATCATGCCCTTTTCCTCGGGGTAATTGGCCATGGAATAAGCCCGCTCGATGGTGTCATCGACCACCGATTCATACTGCCAGAGGTTAAACTTGTCCCAATCTTCGCGGTACTCATCTTCCACCGCGAAATCTTGATATTTCACGTGGTGGGCCGGGGCCTCAATCTGGATATAACCGCCGGCACGGAAGTTCACGTCTTCACCCTCAGGTAGCTTCAGCACCAGGGCTTTGATGAAGGTCGCCACATTGTCATTGGAGACCACTTCGCATTCCCATTTTTTGACGCCAAAGACTTCCTCGGGGACTTCCACGCGCATGTCTTGTTTGACCGCTACCTGACAGGATAAACGGTCGCCGCAGGATGCTTCACGCTTGGTGATATGGCTGAGTTCGGTCGGCAGGATTGCGCCGCCGCCCTCATGGATCTTGACCCGGCATTGGGCGCAGGTACCACCGCCGCCACAGGCTGAAGGCACGAAGAGTTTCGCCTCGGCCATGGTTTGCAGCAATTTACCGCCTGCGGGCACCGTGATGGTCTTCTCATCATTGATGGTAATTTTGACATCACCCGTGGCCACGAGTTTTGACCGCGCGAGCAAGATCACGGTCACCAAGCTGACCACGATTAATGTGAATAAGAAAACACCTAAGCCAAAGGTCGCCATGAGGCTTAACTCCTTAGAGGTTCACGCCGCTAAATGACATAAAGGCCAGGGACATCAGCCCGACCGTGATAAAGGTAATACCCAGCCCCTGGAGGCCATCGGGAATGTCCGAATATTTCAGCTTTTCCCGCACCCCAGCCAAGGCCGTGATCGCCAGAGCCCACCCAAAACCAGAGCTAACGCCATAAGTCACTGATTGGGCCAGGTCGTAATCCCGCTCCACCATGAACAATGAGCCTCCCAAGATCGCGCAATTCACCGTGATCAGCGGCAAGAACACGCCTAAAGCGTTGTAAAGTGGTGGAAAATACTTATCCAATGTCATCTCAAGGATCTGCACTAGGGCGGCAATCACACCGATATAGGAGATAAGGCCCAAGAAGGTCAGGTCCACCCCGGTAATGCCAGCCCAGGCCAGCGCATCGGGCTTCAACAGATAGTTGAGGATTAGATTATTGGCCGGCACGGTGATCGCCTGCACGATCATCACTGAAATGCCTAGGCCAATGGCGGTGGAAATCTTCTTCGAAACCGCGAGGAAGGTGCACATGCCTAAAAAGAAAGCTAGTGCCAGGTTTTCGACGAAGATTGCCTTCACCGCGAGTGAAATATGCTCTTCCATCAATGGGCTTCCACCGTTTGAATTTTGTACTCACGCTCTTCGACCTGCTCGGGTTTCCAGGAGCGGAACGCCCAAATGATCAGGCCAATCACAAAGAAGGCGGAGGGGGGTAAAAGCATCATGCCGTTGGCCACATACCAACCGCCATTGTTCACGGTTTCCATGATGGTGACGCCAAACAAGCTACCCGCGCCAAATAACTCACGGAAGAACGCCACGATCATCAGGATCAAGCCATAGCCCAAGCCATTGCCCACCCCGTCCAGGAAGGACGCAACCGGCGGGTTCTTCATGGCAAAGGCTTCAGCCCGGCCCATGACAATACAATTGGTGATGATCAAACCGACAAAGACCGACAAGGTCTTGGAAATCTCAAACGCATAGGCTTTGAGCACCTGGTCCACCATGATCACCAGCGAGGCGATGATCACCATCTGTACGATGATCCGGATGGAGCCTGGGATGTGGTTGCGCAACAGCGAGACAGAGAGCGAGGAAAACCCCGTCACAATGGTCACGGCAATCGCCATCACCAAAGACACCTGCATCGATGAGGTCACCGCGAGCGCGGAGCATATGCCCAATACCTGGAGGGTGATGGGGTTGTTATCGACCAGCGGGTCGACCAGCAGTTTTTTGCGTGTCTGTCCCGACATCAAACCTCTCCGGCTTTTAAGTTGTTGAGGAACGGGCGGTAACCCGCTTCACCCATCCAGAATTGCACCATATTATCCACGCCGCGGCTGGTTAGGGTGGCGCCGGCCAGACCATCAATATGGTAGTCCTCGCCACTCGGCGGGGCGGTTTTGGCCACGGTCAGGGCAAGGGTGCCACTCTCATCCATCAGGCGTTTACCGCGCCACAGGGCCGTCCATTGGGAGTTATCAATCTCTGCGCCCAGGCCTGGGGTTTCGGCGTGCTCATAGAATTGTAAGCCAAAGATATCGTTGCCGTTCTCTTCCAGGGCGATATAGCCATACATGGTCGACCACAGCCCGTAGGCGTGTACCGGCAACACAACCTTATCCAACCCGCCCGCATCATCACGCAGTAGGTAGACGGTCATGTATTTTGACTTGCGGCCG
>JBCCBF010000157.1:0-6420 GCA_039814445.1 Pseudomonadota bacterium | reverse complement strand
TCAGTAAAAACAAAGAGCTTTCTCAGTTTATTGAAAAAATTCTCGATGGTACCTATGCCCATGATTATTTAATGCATGAATATGGCAATGAGTCTTGGAGTCCCTTGTACTCTGATGCTGTTATCAATGATATGAATGGTATTAAACTTGATTATTCAGGTAGCACATCAATTCTTAATAATTACACTGACACGGCGCTGCCGCAAAAAGTGAAAGATTATTTAGAAAACAATGAAATATTGCTAGATCGTCAAACACTGCTTGATTATTCGCTGAACGAAACGTTTCGCCAAGATTTGTATATTCGAGGTTTGGTTACGCTCCCTGTAAGACAGTTTTTGCGCCAGTACGGTAGCCAATGCTTCATGCTGACCCGGCCTTTAGAGGATTGTAAGCTTGATATCAAAATCCCTAGTGGTGAGATGAGCTTGAACCCACAAGTTTATGACGCACTCTTGCGTTTGTTTGAGGGAGAGCCGAAAGCCCTCAAAGATGCCGTGAAATTTGGTCGGCAGCTCTCTTTATCAATCGAAGAAGTCATGCAGTGTTTGGGTATTTTGTGTGGTCTGGGTTATCTCCATCCCACATCGCTGCATGGTGCTGATTATGACCATTTTAATCGGGTAAATCAGAATATTGCTGACTTTGCTATCCAGGGCGATAAGGCATTACAGCATTTGGTGTCGCCCGTTACCCGTGAGGCCACGCGAGCGAACTACCAGGATCTGCTATTCTACAGCTGTAAGATCACCGATGATGCGCAAGCGCTCGAAGAGGCTGCTTATGAGCGGCTCGTGCGCGATGAAGTAGAAGTAACGGATAAAGCAGGGCAGGTGGTGCCACTCGATATGGTGCGACAGGGGCTGAAGCCGAATGCTGAACAATATGTTGAGAAGGTAGTGCCCTATTATCAGTCGCTTGGCATCATCAATAATCAGCTTTGAGTGAACCTTGGTCATTTCGTTCGCTACACATTCCTGCTAGCTCTACATCATAAAAAAGCAGGGAGAAAACGTTATGACCACGCCATCACAAGATCCGGTTGTTATTGTTGGGGCTGCGCGGACGCCGATGGGCGGCTTTCAAGGGGATTTGGCCGCGGTCAAGGCACCTGCCTTGGGCACCGTGGCGATTGAAGCCGCCCTTGAAGGAGGGCGGATAGCACCCGCCGATGTGGATGAGGTGATCATGGGCTGTGTGCTGCCCGCGGGCATGGGCCAGGCACCAGCCCGTCAAGCGTCCTTAGCCGCGGGCATTCCCGAGGCGGTGGGTTGTACCACCATCAACAAGATGTGCGGCTCGGGCATGAAGGCGGCCATGATGGCCCATGATGCCATCTTGGCTGGCAGTGGTCGCGTGGCGGTGGCCGGTGGTTTTGAAAGCATGACCAACGCGCCCTACCTGCTCGACCGCGCGCGGGGCGGCTATCGCATGGGGCATGGCCAGGTTTATGACCACATGTTTCTCGATGGGTTGGAAGATGTGTACAAGCCCGGGCGTTTGATGGGCACCTTTGCTGAGGAAACCGCCCAGCATTATCAATTTACCCGCGATGCGCAGGATGAGTTTGCGATTGCCTCACTTGAACGCGCCAAGGCCGCGGGTGAGGATGGCACGGCTGATGCGGAAATCGCCCCGGTCACCGTTAAAGGACGTAAAGGCGATAGTTTGATCGAGCGCGATGAGCAGCCATTCAAAGCCAATCTGGACAAGATCCCCACCTTGCGCCCGGCCTTTGACAAAGACGGTACGGTGACCGCGGCCAATTCATCGTCGATTTCTGATGGCGCGGCTGCGTTGGTGTTGATGCGTCGGTCTGAGGCAGAACGGCGCGGGGCCAGGATTTTGGCGGAAATTCATGGCCATGCCACCCATGCCCAAGCCCCAGCCTGGTTCACGACCGCGCCCATTGGTGCCATGAAAACTTTGTTCGAGAGAACCGGTTGGGACGCAAGCTCGGTCGATTTATTTGAGATTAACGAGGCGTTTGCCGTGGTGACTATGGCCGCCATGCGCGATCTGGATTTACCCCATGACAAGGTGAACATCCATGGTGGTGCTTGTGCCCTGGGGCATCCGGTTGGTGCCTCCGGCGCCCGGATTATTGTCACCCTTCTCAACGCCTTGAAAAAGCATGACCTAAAGCGCGGTTTGGCCTCCCTGTGTATTGGTGGTGGGGAAGCCACGGCCATCGCCCTGGAACGGGTTGCCTAACGTTACTAACGAGGAAATCTTATGCCCACAGTCATGATTACCGGTGCCAAACGCGGCATCGGGCGCGGCCTGGTCGATCAGTTTGTCCAGGCTGGTTGGGATGTCATCGCATCGGGGCGCGATGCCACGGCCACGGATTTGGCCAGGTTGGGTAACCAGGTTACAGCGCTGGATTTGGATGTGACTGATGATAGGTCGATAGCCCAGGCGGTGGCCACCCTCAATGGTCGGCCGCTTGATCTGTTGGTTAACAATGCCGGGGTCAACAATATCGCGTTGAACGGTTTTGATGCCTTGACCCGCGATGCTTGGCTTGAGGAATTGTCAGTGAACACCGTGGCCCCGTTCATGGTAACCCGCGCCTTCTTGCCCAACCTGAAGGCAGGTGAGCGCCAGCATCTGGCCGTGGTGTCGAGTAAGATGGGATCCATCGAGGACAACACCAGTGGCGGTAAATACATGTATCGCAGCTCAAAAACCGCCCTGAACATGGTGCTGAAAAGCCTAAGCTGGGATTTACGGGAGGCTGGTTTTACCTGTGTCACCCTTCATCCGGGTTGGGTGCAAACGGATATGGGCGGCCCCTCGGCACCGACCACGGTGGCTGAATCCACGCGCGGGTTGTTCGCTATTCTTGACGGTTTGAAGCCTGAACATAACGGTCGTTTCTTTAATTTTGATGGCACTGAGTTGCCCTGGTAAAACCAGCCGCGCCATAACGCGACGACAAACAGGGCGATAGAACGATAGCGCCACAGCCTGACAAGCGGTGGGTGCACGTGATGGGGATAGAATGCTGCTCACTGACGACCAAAGATTAATTCGCGATACAGCCCGGCAATTTGCCCAAGAACGGCTAGCCCCCTTCGCTGCCGAGTGGGACCGCCACAGCACCTATCCGCGTGAGGCCTTACAAGAGATGGCCGCTTTGGGCTTTTTAGGCATGGTGGTGCCCGAGGCTTATGATGGTGCGGGCACGGATACGGTCTCTTATGCGCTCGCGTTAGAAGAAATCGCCGCGGGTGATGGTTCGACATCGACGATCATGAGTGTTCATAACTCACCATGCTGTGCGGCCTTGGTGAAGCACGGGACGCCGGATCAACAGGAAAATTTCCTGAGGCCCATGGCGCGGGGTGAGATGATCGGCTGCTTTTGTTTAACCGAACCCCAAGCCGGGTCCGATGCGGCGGCCTTGAAAACAAAAGCCCAACGTGATGGCAATCACTGGGTGCTGAATGGGGCGAAGCAATTTATCTCCACCGGCAAGAATGGTGACCTCGCTTTAGTATTCGCTGTGACCGACAGCCAAGCGGGCAAGCGGGGTATCAGTGCGTTTCTCGTGCCCACCGATACGCCTGGCTATCACGTGGCGCGGGTGGAACGAAAACTTGGCCAACACGCCTCTGATACTGCTCAGATTATGTTTGAGGATTGCCGGATAACGCCCGACATGATGCTCGGCCAAGAGGGCGAGGGGTATAAGATCGCCCTGGCGAATTTAGAAAGCGGTCGGATCGGTATTGCGGCGCAATCGGTTGGCATGGCGCGGGCGGCCCTGGACTATGCGTTGGACTACGCCCAAGACCGGGAAAGCTTCGGCAAGCCGATTTTTGAGCATCAGGCGGTGAATTTTCGGCTCGCGGATATGGCCACCCAGGTTGAAGCCGGGCGCCAGCTGGTGCTGCACGCCGCGGCCTTAAAGGATGCCGGCGAACCGTGTTTGAAACAGGCGGCGATGGCCAAGCTTTTTGCGTCCGAGATGGCCGAGGCCGTGTGCTCAGCGGCCATCCAAATCCATGGTGGTTATGGCTATCTGGAAGATTTTCCCGTGGAGCGGATTTATCGTGATGTGCGAGTCTGCCAGATCTATGAAGGCACCAGCGATATCCAAAAGCTGATCATTGGCCGTCAATTGGCGGCGTGATCAGGCGCTTGCGTTTTAGCCTGGTGATGGGCCAGCAGGGCCGCTAAATCATAGCGCCAGATCTCGGTTTCCTGTTCACGTCCGGTGATCGGGTTGCGGGCACTCACGGCCACAAACAGGGCTGATCGCTCCCTATTCCAATCCAGATCCAGTATTTGATAGATATTGCCATCCGCTTGGTCGCGCGCTTCGTGCTGGGTGATTTGATAGGTTGTGTCGTTCATAAACCGAATGAATAAATCGGTTGGATATTGCTCCACGGTTCGGCCTAAGGCCCGCTGGCTGATCATCCGTGATGAGCTATAGGCCAGAACCCGGCGACTGCCATCATAAAGCGCAGGTCCCAACAAATGCTTGGTCTCACGCAAGCGGGTTTCTTGGACCCGGCCTAGCACAAGTTGCTCCCAAATCTGGGCCGCGGGTCCGCGCGCGTAAATACCGTCAATGCTGCTGTCATCGGTGGCTGTGCGGGCCGCGATGGACGGGTTACCGGGATAAGCAATGCTGCGCCGTTCCTGGGCTAAATCGGACTTGGTTGGGGGGATGGTGCGATCTGGGCTAAAGGTGGTGCTGCGTAAGAGCCAGCCTTCCGCATCATTGTTCCGCATGCTGCTAAACGTCACTCTTCTGCCTGATGAGCCAGCGCTTGGTACCCGCTCGCTAAACACGATTTGTGGGCCAAAGGTTTGGACATTACCGGCCCCGTGGTTTGGTGGTGATGTGAGCAATGGCGCCAGGCTGCGGTTCTCCACATCCAGTACCCATAAATCATGGTTGATACCCCAGGCCAGGCCGTTACTGGGGCTGTTATCAGCGTTATCATTCGCGCGCTGGAACACCACATGGGTGCCATTATTCAGCCAGCCCGGGTTGCCCAAAACCGCACGCGGTCGTGGTGTCACAAAGCAGGTGATGCAAAGGGGCAGTCGGCCATCATCATACATGCGGTAAAGGTCACGTTCACCGCTGACGGCGTTATTAATGCGGTCATAGACCAACAAATTCGCATCACTGGTTTCCAGCAGGTCAAAATAGCCCCCACGTTCGGTCAGTAATGTGGGCGCCATCAACTCACGGTCGATGGATACGGGGGGGCTTTCGATATCCTGCAGCGCATCGGGGCTCACCCGGTCAAAATGGGTTGGAACCCGTAACCCACCTTTTGATTCCCAGGATAAGCGCACCTTATTACCGGGGTGCAAATGCAGGATAATGGCTAGAACTCGTGGGTCTAACTGGGGGTCCAACGGGGTGCTGTTTGGCGCTTGTGGTGTTTTGAAATCAACCGTGCGGCCATCATCATCAAGGCGCAAGCTAACCACGCCATCAGTGACGCTTAGCACCTCACCAACACTCATGCCGGTGAGAGTAGTTTCTGTGCTGCGCGAGAAATTTTGTGCGAAACTAATTGTGCAGACGCAGCAAAACAAGATTGTTATCACTATGTGAAACACGAATAATTGTGTCTGCAGTATGTGATCCACCGCGCTTTCGTAAAAATTACCTAACAGCTTGAATTTCAATGTTTCCTCGCTTTGACGTTTTCGTAAGCTGTTTGCACAATTTAATTAGGTTCATTGACGAGTTTACGACATAACCCGTCTCCGCCTCCCCCGGATTGAACCATTTGTTGCCCATAGACAGTCTCAACCGAGGCTGTGATCACACGATACGCTCTTGGGGAGAGTATATGACATTCATCGGCCGATATGAGCAGCCTTGGCGGGGCCTTGATCCTGATACTGCGAAAACAGTGCTGGCTCAAGTTAATCGCTATGTGAGCCCGCGGCCCATGTCCCCCGAGCGCACGGTTATTTCCTGGGCGCCTTTATCTTTCTATGACGATGTCTTGCTCTATGCCTTGCGCGATGAGAGCACCTTACCTGCCATCACCAAATACGCCCTGCGCCGTAAGCGTGAGATTGTTGTTTTGGATGGGACGGCCACCCCTATCATGGCCGCCAATGAGATCGCACCGTTACAATTAAGTCGTGATACGGTTGTGGATTACGCCCGGTTCTTCACCGCCCATGTTTGGCATCACGGCATGCCTGGGATGTTGATCGAGCGCCTTGAGGAATACAGTGCCGCGCCATTGATGGCTGAAGAGCAAGCCTTGGTCATGGGGCAAGTGCTGCGGCCCGTGCAGTTGCGCGATAGCGATCAAGCACCTGATGCCTTCTAATCTTGAGTCGGGTACCCAAGCCCAAAAGCATTAAAATTGCCAAACCGGCACTCGCCGCCAAACCAATCATTCTATAATAAAACCCCAAAAACAG
>JBCCBF010000377.1:0-2397 GCA_039814445.1 Pseudomonadota bacterium | reverse complement strand
TGTCGGCGTTGCTCATGCCCAAACCTGTACTCATAAGGTCGTAGGCTTCAGCGATGATTTGCATATCGCCGTATTCAATACCGTTGTGGACCATTTTCACGTAGTGCCCGGCCTGGGCAAGCGGAGTTCTGCTTATGAATACCGGGTGACGGGCCGGGGTGGGAAGGGCATTTGGAATATGTCCATGACCGACCGGGTTAAGGCCATTGCCGGCTGCTTCCCAGTGGTCGATGAACAGCAAATCATGCTGGTCACTGATGGGGGACAGCTTATCCGCATGCCAGTCACCGGTATCCGCATTGCCGGGCGTATGACCCAAGGGGTGATGCTGTTCCGGGTATCCGATGATGAAAAAGTGGTCTCGGTTGCCGCCGTGGATGACGAGGAAGAGGATGACGATATCCTCGATGGTGACGGTGAGGGCGGTAACAGTGAAGCTGAGGCTGGGAATACCGAACCCTCAGAAGGCAACACAGCAGAGGAGCCGACCGACGGCACCGACCCGTGACCCAAAAACTGATTGGCTTATACCCCGGCACCTTTGATCCCATTACCTTGGGGCATATGGACATCATCAAACGTGGCGCGCGCGTGGTTGATCATTTGGTGGTGGCGGTGGCCCGTAATGCCGGCAAAGGCCCGCTTTTCTCTACCGATGAACGACGTGAGATGGTGGAACAAGAGATTGCCGAATTGCGCGAGCAAGGGTTTTCGATCGAGGTGCGGACCTTCAACAATTTGCTGATGCATTTTGCCGCGGATTTAGGGGCAAGCGTGGTAGTGCGGGGCTTACGCGCTATCTCAGACTTTGAATATGAGTTCCAAATGACCGGGATGAACGCCCGGCTTGATCCTGAAATTGATACGATCTTTTTGATGGCATCAGAACGGTATCAATTTATTTCATCAAGGTTTGTCAAAGAGATCGGCCGATTAGGGGGCGATATCTCTCAATTCGTCGCGCCAAAGGTCCGTGAACGGTTGCTTTATAAGTTTGATCGAGAAGCCACGCCGCAAGAACTATCGACCGGTATTGACGACGAGAAGATTTGACGCACATCTTTGATGTTGACGCTTAAGGCAACCATGCGTATTTATCCGCACTCACCTGATGGCGATGAGCGTGTAGCTCAGCTGGTAGAGCAGCTGACTTTTAATCAGCAGGTCCAGGGTTCGAACCCCTGCGCGCTCACCATCAGTGATATTTTCCTAAAAAAACCAGCTGACTGGCCGCCTCCGCCCCATGGGTACGGGGGCTAGAGCTTTATGGCATGGGATCAAACCAGCGCCGAGGCCGAAGAGCTCGCATCCGCCATAGGCCATGTGGTCATGAGCCATAATACGATGAAGGCCCTACTGCTAGTCTTGGGCACAAAGCTATGGACGGACCATAGCCTGTCGGCTGTGCAGCGAAAACTGGGACGGCGTTCGACCGATGAATGGTTAACAAGCCTCGCCAAACAGTTAAATCAGGCATCGGCTTCGCTTGAGCAACTTGATGTCATCGATCGCCTGCTGGCTCAATGCCGTGGCCTCAATGAACAAAGAAATCACTTGGTTCACACGGTGACGTCAACGGACCTGCCAGCTTTGCATCAGGGCCCAGATCACATTCCTTATGGCACCCCGAATGATACAACCATCGCGCAAGCGTGGGACCTGCTAACCGCGCTGGATGAGCTGAATACCCAGCTCCGCCGGATCTGTGGTGTATAGAATCGAAGGCTGATTTTGGCACGCTAATTCCTGATAGGTGCCCCCAAGCCGCACTATATTCCGACGCCGACCACAAAATGCTAACGTGGAAATCTGGCATCTTAGCCAATGCGCTTTTTTAACGGTTAAAACCTTTCAATAACAAAGGCTTGCTTGTCTTTAAAATGCTTTAAATAATTTCTGTCCTACCACGTTGTAATATTTTTCACGACACTTCACCTGTACCCCAAACTTCGTCATTATAAGTTTAATTAGACATTTTAAAGTTGGCACAAACGAGGACTAAGCCATGAGTCTCATTCTCGGCGATACAATGGATGCGGATGGTAACGTCGTTACCGCTAACCTTCTGGGTGGCGGCGCAGGCGATGACACAATTCGCGGACTGACGGATGCCGACACATTACAAGGTGCCCAGGGTGACGATATTCTCGAAGGCGGGCCAGGTAATGACATACTCGAAGGTGGTGAAGGTACAGA
The DNA here is from genome assembly GCA_039814445.1 of Pseudomonadota bacterium. Classification (GTDB taxonomy): domain Bacteria; phylum Pseudomonadota; class Alphaproteobacteria; order TMED2; family TMED2; genus TMED2. Next base: position 201 of record JBCCBF010000377.1, on the reverse strand, counting down.
CACGCTTGATGGGTCGGCTGGTGATGACACGCTGACTGGCGGCTTTGGCGCTGACTCCTTAAGTGGTGGTGATGGTAATGACCTGTATATCGTTGATAATATTAACGATATTATTTTGGATGTATCGGGTGCCGACACAGTTAGAGCGCTCACAAGTTTTACAATTGATCTGGGCATTGAGAACCTAATTCTCGATGACAT
>JBCCBF010000181.1:0-5879 GCA_039814445.1 Pseudomonadota bacterium | reverse complement strand
TGGGCATCAGGCGAACGCTGACAGCGCGCATGGCGGCGATGGTGGTGACGGTCCCGTGGATTTAGAGGCCGGTGAGTTGACCATGGCCCCGCCAGAACCCGGTACACAAACCGGTGCGGCCCCGGTTATGTCGGGGATGCCGGCCGGCGGCGGGCTGCATGACCCCCGACAGGGCTAACCCCTAAACCATGGCCGCTGATTACCAATCACTGATCCGTATCCGCAAATGGGCGCTCGACGAAGAACGCCGACAATTGGGCCAGCTCAACGCTGCCTTTACCCGCATTGAGCAAGAGATTGCGACCTTGCAGGCGAATTACGAGCGGGAACAACAGGCCGTGGCCGAGACTGACTTTATCGCTGCCGGTGGGTTTGGCAATTACACCGAAGGCATGATCGCCCGGCGGCAAACATTATTGAGCGCGAAAGCCTCGCTGGAGGCGCAAATCGCCACCAAAACCGAAGAGGTGCGCGAAGCGTTCCAAGAGGTAAAGAAGTTCGAATTGGCGCAAGAGGCCCTCGAAGAGCGCCAGGCCGCCGAGGAAAATCGCCGTGAAACCATCGAGCTTGATGATATCGCCATTGAAGGACACCGGCGCCAGAATATTTGAGTGGCAACAGTTAAGTGGCGACCGCTGTGATAACCGCCGAGTGGCCGGTTAAAACTCCACCCGACCAATGCGCCCTAAAAGATGCTGGTTGTGCCAGCCCGGTTGCCGATCTTCGACGGTGATCATCTGGTCTTGGCAGCGCTCATTCAGCGCGGAATCACGCACCTGAACCTGAAGCCATCGCGGGATCACCTCGTTGTTCATGTCTTCTAAAACACTGAGCGCCAGGCTGGCCAAGGTGGGCCAGGCATAGCCCTCCACATACTGCCAATAGGCTCCCAGTTGGTCATTGTCCACCAGGTCCCGATCCGGCACATAGCGCAGGCGCAAATCAAGCGCATCAGGGCGTGAGGCGAGGCGCAAGACGATGTGCAAATCAATGAGGTAATCATGGCCCGTTGCCGGTGAACTAACACTGCGCAAAAGGCCCCGACGAGCGCGTAATTCATCGCCGCTCATGGGATCTTGGGCGGGCTCTTTGGGGGCGGTGTTCGGGCTGTTGTGTGGGGCGTCATGTGCAGTCATGGCGCATACATGCCCGGTTCAAGTCACGCGGTCAACGGTGGTGGGGCGTCATCAGCGCTCGGCGCTTGTTGCCAGTTTTGCCGCGCCAGTTTGATCCAGCCTTCGCCATGGTGGCGGAAGTTAATCCCACCCTCCATGCCACGGGCGTCCAGCAGGTCACGGAACACACTCTGTAACTCCTGACGCATCTCGGTGGGGAAACTGGTCATGGAGCGCAAAATCACATCGACCCGGCCGGGTTGGGCGAGCCCATCGACCTGCATGCGGCCCAGCTCGGACATATCCATATCAATAAGGAAGCGCGTGCCATTATCCTGGGCGTCCGGGTCCCCGGCTTCTTCCTCGGGAGCTTGACGCTCACCATCGGGATTAACCGGCTTAATATAGAATTGCAGCAGGCCAATATCGCCCTGATGGGCCATCGGCACGCTGATCGGGCGCCAATTGTTGGGCAAGACTTCGTCAGCCTGTTGCGCCAGTCGGCTAAAATCACTGCCCAGCCGGTCGAGGATATCCTTGCCGCCAAACCGCTCAAGACTGCGGATCGTATTCTCACCCAACCAGGCCCGCATATCCCCCAACCGCAAGGCGGCCATGAAAAACACCATGGTGGTGCCCAGATTGGCAGACCCGATCTGGGGAACTGAGGCGGTCAAGGCTTGCGCTGCCGTCGGGTTCACGGCCTGCAAGAACTGGGTGGTTTCCTGCAAGGCCGACCAGCGACCGGTGCTAAAGAACGGATCGGGGGCGTCGGCAAAGGCGCTGGCGAGTGCTGTGGGTAAGGCGATTTGTAACCGTGTGCCTGGGGGCAGCTCACCGCGTGCTTGCAGCAGCATCATTTGCTCACCAAAGCGTAACAAAGTCGGGCCGTCAGCGCTCGCTTGCACCACAGTCGCGGTAATGATCGTCGGTGGCGCTGGCGAGTTACCCGTACTACCAGCACTGCCCGCCGCCCCACCGGTGGGGCCAGTGCCTGGTAAGCTAGGGGTCGGGGGCAGGGCTTGGCCGGGCCGCGCGATGCCTAGAATGCGGATATCCCCCAGATTGTTTGCTTGGCCGAAGGGTTGACCAAAAGCCTGGGCGCCGGCGGTGGCTGCGTTGCTGCCGCCAGCCGTGGCCCCGGTGCCCCCAAAGCTGCCCGTATTAGGGGCGTTCTGGGCTGCGCGTCCATCGGCGGTGAGCTGACGGGCGGTGGCGCTAGCGGAATTGGCGTCACTCAACAGGCTCGCTAGAAGCGTGCTGGCCATATTGTTGGGCACATTAGCGAGCGGTGTGCCCGTACCAGCCCCACCCGGCTGGCCCGTGGCGGCATTAGCCCCTTGGGCTGATGGTGACGGTGTGGTGGTGGCTTGGGTTGTAGCGTTAGCGGATGCAGCGCTGGCTGATGGGGTGCCGGGCGCCCCCGGTGCGGCCCCAGTAGGACTGGCAATGGTGCCGGGTGCCCCGGGCGTGGTGCTGGGGATGACCGGTAGGATTTGCGCGCTGGTGGTCAGGCCGACCCCAAGGCTGGGCAAGGTGACCGGTGCGGTTACCGTTACCGGGCCCGTGGGAGTGCCTGCGGGGGCGCTTGTGCCGGCCCCAGCGAGGGCCTGGGCTGGCACGCCGGTACCAGCCGCACCAGCTCCGGCCGTACTGGGTCCTGCGGCACCCATGGTGTTGTTCGTGGTCAGTAAGACCCCACCTTGGGGTGGATTGCCCGCGGGGATCTGTAACAGAAACCCTTGCCCGGGGCGCAGATTTAGAGGTGTGCGTAACAACACTTCGCCCGACGCGGTGGACAGGCGAAACAAACCACCACTGTCCGGGTTTTGTCCCCCACCACCGCCTTGGCTAACCGCGCTTAACACACCGCTTAGGGTAACCGCGCGGTTCAGAGATTGTAGGCTGCTGGGCAGGGCTTCTAAATTTACCGTACCCAGAGGCAGGGGTAAGCCTGTCTGACCAGTGCCGCCGCTACGGGCACCGGTGGCAAGAAGCCCGGCAATGGGTGGGGCATCAGACATGAGCTAGGCATTTCCCTTTCGTTACAAGGCATAAGAAGCAAATCTTATGCCTATCTACATGCAATAGGGCGCTTTGCCGATGCGTTCGGTGATGTGTTGGCTGGTATAGCGTTTATCCACTATTGGCGTTCCACACCGCCCGTCGTTGCTAGCAATTCGGCCAGCGTCTCCGGCTGTGCTTCCTGCAAGCCGGCTGTGACGCTGGTGGAGCGTCCCAGATAAGCAAAGTGTAACCTGCCAAGGTCGGCGGCGGCAAGTAAGCTGCCAAAACGGCTTGCGGCATCCAACCGGGTCACCACCAAATGCCGCCCGCCAATGGCCCGCAAGGCCGTGGCCATCATGCCCGCTTCCACAGCATCGGTACCAGCTGCCAGCACGATGAGGGGTTCAGCTTTGGCGATGGAAACCATCTCGCCCAGCAAATCCACAGCGTCTTGGTCAAACGGGTTCACCGCCGCTGTATCAATCAGTACCTGATGGCGCTCATCGGGTAGATTATTGATCAGCTCGCCCAAGGCTGCTGGGTCATCGGCGGTTTTAAGGTCGATATTCATAATCCGGGTGAAGGCGGATAATTGCTCGATCGCCCCGGCGCGCACCACATCGGTGGTGATCACCACCGGGGTCAAGCCGCGCAATACAGCGCGAGCGGCCATTTTGGCGAGCGCCAGGGTTTTACCGCTGCCATAGGGGCCGACCATGATGAGCGGCTGATCAGTCCACAAATCGGCGGGTGTTTGAAACGAGAACTGCCGCCGTAGCCCGTAGGTGAGGGCCTCTAAAATAGACGGCTCGACCTCATGCCGGGCGCGCACCCGGGCCAGTTCCTCATCGATCCTATCGCCGATCACCCGCGCCAAGCGCCGGGGGGTGCCATGATCAATCAACAGCGAATAACAGCTATCGGCCAGCTGATGGATGAAGTCTGGCTCTTCATGGGTGCGTACCCAATCAGGCAGCGGACGTGGGCGGCTTGGGGGCTGATCACTGGATTTCGCCGTGGCTCGTGGTTTGGTGGCGTTGCTTGTGCCTGCCGCTGTGTGCGTGTTGCGCCCGGACTGACCTGACGATGCTTGACCTGATGACGCCTCATCAGAGGGCGTGGGGCTAGCCAGCGCCTCTGGTGTGAGCAACATGGCGTCTAAATCTGGTGGGTTTTCATCATCCAGATCATCATCGGTGGTATCACCATCCCAAGGCTGGTTGTCGGCGGCCTCTAAGGGGTTCTCTAACACCCCGTCGGTTTCATCAAACACGGCCTGATCAAGCCCGGCCTCGTCGGTGTCATAACCGTCATCACCCCCATCATCCAGGGCCGCGGTGACCCGGAATAAGCCCGCGTCTTTGTCTTCCTTGGTCGTGACAATGATTGCCTCTTCGCCCAGGGCTGATTTGACCTGTTCCATGACCTCACCCATGGAGGGGGCGGTGAAGGATTTAATGCGCATAAAGACAATCTGCCAGAATAACTCACGCGAAGCATGCGTGGGGTAAGGCTATAACCTGGTTATGATTGGGTTGAAAGCAACAGCCGTCAGAGACAGGGATTTTTATCCCGATCAGGATAAACAGTCCCGTGGCCTGATCAGGCGAGCCAGTAAAAAACCATCGCTAAATCTGACCGATGGTTTTGATTTTCGCTTTCGGGTGCACTTCGTTTTGCGACATCACCACAGTGGACGGGCGGAACCGCTCAATGATCGACCGCACATAGGGGCGCACTTGCGGGCTGGTTAACAACACCGGCATTTCGCCCATCATCGCATGGCGTTCATAGGCCTCACGTACCGCGTTGATGAACTCTTGTAGCTGGGTTGGCGCCATGGATAATTGGCGTTCATCATCGTTGCCCACGAGGCTTTCCTGGAATGCCTGCTCCCATTCCGGCGACAGGGTTAAGAGCGGCAAGACCCCTTGGGGGTTGGTGTTGGTTTCCGAGAGCTGACGCGACAGCCGTGAGCGCACATGCTCGGTGATCATGGTCAGGTTGCGGGTAAAGGCGCTGGCTTCGGCCACCCCTTCCAGGATACCGGGCATATCACGGATCGAGATACGCTCACCGATCAGGTTTTGCAGCACCCGCTGTAAGCCGCCGATCGTGATCTGACCCGGCACCACATCGGCAACCAGTTTCTGGTGCTCACGGGGCATCTCATCGAGCAGCTTTTGGGTCTCCGCATAGGATAATAGCTCTGACATATTATCCTTCACCACCTCGGTAATATGGGTGGTGATCACGGTGGATGGGTCGACCACGGTATAGCCTTTGAACATCGCTTCTTCGCGGTGCTGCTGGTCGATCCACATGGCTGGCAAGCCAAAGGTAGGCTCGGTGGTCTCCTGACCAGGCAGGGCGATCTTATCGCCTTTGGGGTCCATACACAGCAGCATGTTGGGCAGGATTTCCCCTTCGCCCGCGTCGATCTCTTTGATCCGGATCACATAGCCGGTGGCGGGCAATTGCAAATTATCCTGGATCCGGACTGGCGGCAGGACAAAGCCCATCTCGCTCGCCAGTTGGCGCCGCAAGCCACGGATTTGGTCGGTCAATCGGCTGCCTTCAGCCTGGTTCATCAGGGTCAGCAGGCCGTAGCCAAGCTCCAGGCGGATGCTATCGATGGCTAAGGTGGCTGATATGGGTTCCTCAGCGGTGGGGATCGCTTGGGCGGCTTGTTGGGCTTCCTCTTCGACCTGTATCTCAACCTCGGTTTGTCGGCGTTTGAGCATATAGGCCGACCCG
>JBCCBF010000072.1:0-10084 GCA_039814445.1 Pseudomonadota bacterium | reverse complement strand
CTCGGTACCAGCAGCACCGATGGCTTCTGACCAGCCAGCCTTGGCCGCGGCACCACCGTCGGATGAAGACAAATACTACAACGACACCAAACAGTTGACGGTGCGCGAAGCCTTGCGCGACGCCATGGCTGAGGAAATGCGCGGTGATGGCAATATCTTCGTCATGGGCGAAGAGGTGGCCGAATACCAAGGCGCTTACAAGGTCACCCAAAACCTATTGCAAGAGTTTGGCGATAAGCGCGTGATCGACACCCCGATTACTGAACATGGCTTTGCCGGTATTGGTGTGGGTGCTGCCTTTGGCGGCTTAAAGCCCATTGTGGAGTTCATGACCTTCAACTTTGCCATGCAGGCGATTGATCACCTGATCAACTCAGCGGCCAAGACGCTTTACATGTCGGGCGGCCAGATGGGGTGCCCCATCGTGTTCCGCGGCCCGAACGGTGCCGCCTCCCGGGTCGCCGCCCAACACAGCCAGTGTTACGCTAGCTGGTATGGCCATGTGCCCGGTTTGAAGGTGGTTTCACCCTACAGTGCGGGGGATTGTAAGGGGCTGTTGAAATCCGCCATTCGTGATCCAAACCCGGTCATCTTCCTCGAAAACGAGATGACCTACGGCATGAGCTTTGACGTGCCGGTGGATGAAGATTTCACCGTGCCAATCGGCAAGGCCAAAGTGGTGCGTGAAGGCACGGATGTGACCATCACGGCGTTCTCGCTGATGGTTAAGTTCGCGCTCGAAGCCGCCGATAAGTTAGCCGAGGAGGGAATCAGCGCTGAGGTGATCGACCTGCGTAGTATCCGCCCGCTGGATACGGCCACCATCATCGATAGCGTGAGAAAGACCAACCGTATCGTGGCGGTGGAAGAAGGTTGGGCCTATGCCGGGATCAATTCTGAGATTGCCGCCCAGGTCTTTGAACACGCTTTTGACTATCTGGACGCGCCGGTTACGCGGGTGAATTGTGCTGATGTGCCGTTGCCTTATGCCGCTAATTTGGAAGAGCTCGCCTTGCCGCGCGCGCCGGATATCATCAAGGCCTGTAAGCAAGTCTGTTACCGATAATCGCCGAGAACAATTACCGCCTGGGAGCGAACCCATGCCGATCAAAATTTTGATGCCCGCCCTATCACCGACCATGACCGAGGGCACTTTGTCATCCTGGCTTGTGAAAGAGGGCGATGACGTGAACGCGGGTGATGTGATCGCCGAGATTGAGACCGATAAAGCCACCATGGAGGTGGAAGCCGTCGATGAGGGCAAGGTCGGCAAGATCATGGTCGATGCCGGGACCGAAGGGGTTGCCGTGAATGAGGTCATCGCCATGCTGCTTGAGGATGGCGAGGATGAAAGCGCCCTGGAAGGCGCGGATGCATCACCAGCCCCCGCCGCAAGCAAAGGCAATGGCGCACCACCGGCCGAGGTGCCCAAAGAAACCGCCAAAGACGACCAGGCCGGCAAGGCTGACCATGGCAAGCCCGATGCCACTGCGTCCGCCAATGCCCCCACCTCTACTGCTTCTGATGGCAACCGCATTTTTGCCAGCCCCTTGGCCAAACGCATGGCTGCACAAGCCGATCTGGATTTGAGCGCCATCAAAGGCACCGGGCCAAATGGTCGTATCGTTAAGGCTGATATTGAAGCGGCACAAGTCTCTGGTACTGGCAAGGCGGCCGCGGACAAGCCCGCTGCAAAAGCTGACGCACCAGCGGCAAAACCCACAGCGGCGGCCATGCCTACTGGGCCGGATGCCAAGGCGCTCGCCGATGCCTATGGCATGGCCTATGAAGAGCAATCCAATTCTGGCATGCGCAAGACCATTGCCAAGCGCCTGACGGAATCCAAACAAACCGTGCCGCATTTCTATCTGACCGTCGATTGTGAGCTCGATGCGCTGTTGGATATGCGCAAAAAGCTGAACGCCAAATCACCCGAAGGTGAGGGCGCGTTTAAGCTATCGGTCAATGATTTGATCATTAAGGCCAGCGCCATCGCCCTCAAGCGCGTGCCGGCTGCTAACGCTTCGTACACCGAGGCGGCCATGCTGATGTATGAGCACGCCGATATCTCCGTGGCCGTGGCAACCCCCAGCGGGTTGATTACGCCGATCATCAAGCGGGCTGAGGAAAAGGGCCTGTCAACGATCAGCAAAGAGATGAAAGATCTGGCCGGCCGCGCCCGCGACGGTAAGCTGAAGCCCGAGGAATACCAAGGTGGTACCTTCTCCGTCTCCAATCTGGGCATGTTCGGCATCAAGGAATTTGCCGCCATCATCAATCCGCCCCAAGGGTGCATCCTGGCGGTTGGCGCGGGCCAGCAACGGCCCGTGGTCAAGGACGGCGAATTGGCCGTGGCGACGGTGATGAGCTGTACCCTGTCGGTGGATCACCGGGTGGTTGACGGTGCGGTGGGCGCTGAATTCTTGGCCGAGTTTAAAAAGCTGATCGAAGACCCCATGGCGATGATGCTTTAAACCAGCCTATCACCGTCATTCCCGCGGAAGCGGGAATCTTGATGAGATACGCCGGTACTAACACCAATAAGATTCTCGCTTTCGCGGGAATGACGAGCTCTAGAGGAGCAGAGGACAATGGCAGACACCAATTTTGACCTGGTTGTAATGGGTGGTGGCCCTGGTGGCTACGTGGCAGCGATCCGGGCGTCCCAGCTTAAGATGAAGGTGGCGCTGGTCGAGCGCGAGCATCTGGGCGGTATTTGTCTGAACTGGGGCTGTATCCCGACCAAGGCGCTGTTGCGCTCGGCAGAGGTCCACCATCTGCTGCATAATCTTGATGCCTTTGGCTTTGCTGCCGACAATATCCGGTTTGATTTAGAGAAGGTGGTGAAGCGTTCGCGCGGGGTCGCGTCACAGCTATCGGGCGGCGTGAAACACTTGCTTAAGAAGAATAAAGTCACCGTCTTTGACGGCACGGCCAAGCTGGCCGGTAAAGGCAAAGTGTCAGTGGATTTGCAAAAGGGTGGCAGTGAAACACTGTCTGCCAAGCACATCATCATCGCCACGGGGGCTCGCGCGCGTACCCTGCCGCGTATGAAGCCCGACGGAAAATTCATCTGGACCTATAAGGAAGCCATGGTGCCCGATGAGGTGCCGAAGAAGCTGTTGGTCATCGGCTCGGGTGCCATTGGCATCGAGTTTGCCAGCTTCTTCCTCAATATGGGGTCCGAGGTCACGGTGGTGGAAATGGTCGACCGGATCCTTTCGGCCGAAGACGAGGAAATCTCCGATTTCGCTGCCAAGTCCTTCAAGAAACAGGGCATGAAGATTGTGACGGGCGCCAAGGTCGAAGCGACCAAGCCCAAAGGCAAAGAGATCGAGGCCGTCATTGATGTGGGCGGCAAGAAACAGATTGAAACCTTTGACCGGATTGTGCTCGCCATCGGCATTACCGGGAATATCGAGGATATCGGCTTGGAAGGCACCAAGGTGCAAACCGATCGGGGCCATATCGTCATCAATGATTGGATGGAGACCGATGAGCCCAATGTCTACGCCATCGGTGATGTGGTCGGCCCGCCCTGGCTTGCCCACAAGGCCAGCCATGAGGGCGTGATCTGTGTGGAGAAGATCGCCGGGATCAATGATCTGCACCCGCTCGACGTGAACTCGATCCCCGGCTGTACCTATTGTACGCCCCAGGTGGCCAGCGTGGGGTATACCGAAGCGCAAGCCAAAGAAGCCGGCCATGAGATCAAAGTTGGCCGCTTCCCTTATATCGGCAATGGCAAAGCGATTGCCCTAGGCGAGCCCGAGGGTCTCGTGAAAACCGTGTTTGATGCCAAAACCGGTGAGTTACTGGGCGCCCACATGATCGGGGCGGAGGTCACGGAGCTGATCCAAGGCTATGGCATCGCCAAGACGCTGGAGACCACCGAGCAAGAGTTGATGCACACGGTGTTCCCACACCCAACCTTGTCCGAGATGATGCATGAGAGTGTGCTCGACGCTTATGGCCGTGCCATCCACTACTAGGGACCGCCAACGGTGTTGATTGACGACGCTGATCTCAAGCAGGCAACGGTTTTTGAGATTGTTAAGTCTTTTGTTTATCACGGCCATGACGTGGTGGATGACTTTGTCACATTCTACTGTGATACCGTGGCCCTGTTAGACCGCACGAAATGGGTCGAGCAGGGGTATCATGATCACTGGCATGAACGGTTCCATGCCTTTGACTTTATCAGCAAACGCAGCGCTATGGCCTTTCCAGAAGATTTATGGATGGGCAAGGATAGTCTTCAAGAGGCGTATAAGGCTGATTGGGCCAAGAGCCGCAAGGCTGATGATGCATCTGAAATAAAACGCTTACCGTATAAAAATGAGTTCTGTGACCAGTCGCAGATGCTCATGTATTTGCATCAAACAGGGCTTGATGAGAGCGGCACCTGTCTGGGCGGCTGGATTGACGGGTTTATCATCTTGCCCGCTGATTATCAGTCGCTGGTTGTGGATTTGTTGCGTGATCCAGCTTTGTTGGAATGCTGGCCTCATGCCTTCTCAAGGCACCTTAAGCTTGAATATTCAACCAACAGCAACTTCATCCATGCCGGTACCTTCGAAGGGAGCGGCAAATGCGGTACTTCCGTGACCTTGTCGGTTTTTAATCACACCGAGGACTCTCAGTTTGGTGAGGTGAAAATTGCTAAGGGTGAAACCTTCATTCATTACAGGGTCAGTCATCGGAATTACGCCTAATGCGCAGAGCCTTACTCGGGCGTGGCAACTCTTTCCAATAATCGATCACGAACACGCCGGGCACGCTCTAAATCATAGCGGAGTATCTGTTCCACAGCGCGACGCTCTTTCTGCTCCGCAATCAACCGCTGTGTTAAAGGGTCTTCGTGGTCTTTTGTATTGCGCTCCTGATTGTGTTCAGTCTGCGGGAATTCAGCCGCCAATACTGCCAATTCTTCCTCGTTAAATAATAGTTTTTCCATATGGTCTATGAGCTCCGCATGGCCTGGTCCGGCTTCGCTTATGGTATCCATATGGATTAGTTCTTCGATGAAATTCATCCGCCCGGGTGGCAGTTTTTCAAACCGCAGCGTGGCATGAGCAAATTCATTAAAAGGATGATGTTCGCAATAGCCGCGCAAGCTATCGGTCGGCACTTTTAGATCAATGCGGGTGAAGGGCTCACGAAGCACAGACTGCGACTGGTAGATTATCTGTTCTTCACTATCGGGTTGCTGGAAGAAGCTCTGGCCATTGATCTCAATGGCGGCGATCTCGTTGTAAAAACGGTCCCTGGGGGCTCGCAAACCAATGGCGACGCCATCGAATAAGGGGAGGTGCTGCTGCGATAAGCGCTCATGGGTAACAAGCGATTGAATGATCGCCGGGCAATGTTGTGGTCTCATCTGGGTCAGCGTGAATATCAACGCTTGGTTACCCTCGCTTAAATTGACATCAATACTAGCCAAGCCTTGGTTGAGCTTTGAGATGTAATGCATCCAAGCGGCGTCAGCTTTAAAATCCAGAGTTCGGGGATGATATTTTGGATAGAATTCCTTAGCTCGGTATTCAGGATAAAGATGGGGCAGAGCGCCACGTTTGATGGGTTCGACTTGCTGGATGGATATCACGTTCCAGAAGTTGACAAGGGTATGGCTCCACGCGGTTGAGGCCAACAACCCGACACCCCCCATCACGACCCCAAGCAGTGTTATCGCCGCTAAGGTGGCGACAAATACCTTACGAAGTGTCGAGACGTCGGGCCGCCGCACGAAGAACAGACCAAGGGCTGGTAATGCGTAAAGCAAAGGGTCTAGCCAGTTGCCACTCAGGGCAACGCTTACTACACCAGCAATAAGAATGACGCCGAGCGCACCGACCCCTGGGTCGTTTATGAAGGCAGCAAGTTTGGTCATGGGGCTTTGCCCCCCAAAGAACGCACCGGCGGATAGGTGTAATCTAGGTTGATGCTGATTGGATCAGCCGATTGGTGGCAGAGAGAAATGTAATCACGGTTGAATTTATCGGTGATGGCATCGTGTTCAGCGATGGCAACCCGGCTGAGCCATCCCGTATCGACCCAGGCCATAACAAAACTACAGGCGAGCGGTGATAAGCCGTCCACCCGAAGTCGCTTGGTAAAGCAATATGGGGTGGTGCTGCTAACGCTGGCCGTGCCAAAACGCGCGTCGATCGCAGGCTGTGTTGCGAACTCACCCAGGGCTTCTGAGAGGCACAGCTGACAATCGGATTCACTTCCACCACTGGCAACACAATCATCAAACTCACGACCCAACAAGTATGTAGCCATGTGCTCCCCCGAGACATGAAGAGCAATCTGAGCGGCAGTAATGGGCGCCCGTACATCCTTAAAGCTCACTGTGAACACCAGATGAGTGAGCGCCACACAGCTTAAGCTGGCAAGGCACATTAACCTGAGTTGATCCCAGCGGCTGAGGCGGCTGTATTCAGCGCCGAGCCGAGATAAGCGGCTGGAAAAGCCCGTCAAATACCAACAGCAATAGGTTGTCGGTAAGAGCCCGATGGCCAGCAGAACAGCGTACCAGTTTGAAATAATGTTGCTGTAAAGAACAAAGCCAATGACGGAGAAAAGCCAGAGGGGCAGCAAGGCCGTGAAAATCTTCAATAAGCGGATCAACAAAAATCTCTAATAGATAACTGAATAACTATTATGTGGTGATCCTATTGCCGTGTCGCAATATGCATAATATGCATGCTTTTGAGCTACCTGGAATTGTGCCGTAGCTTGGCCATAATATTCTTACGGGCTACTACGCTCAAGCCAAATACAAGTCGAGCAAGACCCACAATTCGGCTGATATAAAAGCCTAATACAATAGGTGAAGCTAACATAATCATGATAATGGCGAGAGCCCAGACTATGTTGAGCAATAAGCTGCTATGAAGTGTCAGACCAAAATATATGGCACCTAGTAGGAAAAAGGCTATGGCTGCCTTGATTAACGCTATCAACGAATACCCCTTTGATGTCCCCACATATCTTATAGATTGGGTTACGGCAGTGGCGGTGCAATAAGTGATGGGCCAGAAATTCAAGAACGCTATCACTCGGCTCTGGCATTGGCTCATTGCCATCGCCTGCTTGGCGGGGCTTTGTTTGTGTTTTTTGCTGGGTCGTGGGTTCTACCGCGCCGCCTATACCGAAGCGGAAACGGGCAGTCCTTTCCTGTGGTGGGGGCTGTTAGCCGGCACTGTTGTGTTTGCGGTTGTGCTCTTGTGGGAATTATGGCGGCGCTTTCAGGCCCTGCGGCCCAACGCCTTGCCCAAGGATTTGTGACGAAAACGCAATGCGGCAATACGGGACAGGGTTGATCTATTTCAACCCATGGCAGCCGGACCTATGTTAAGTCTAAGAGTATCGTTACGTAAAACTTTGCTAAGGCCCAAACCATGCCTGTTAGCCCAGACCGCGTTCGCCACCCTGAAAAGGCGCATAAGCCCGATAACCCGATCCAAAAGAAACCGTCTTGGATCCGGGTAAAAGCACCCGTGTCCAAGGAGTATCACGACACCCGTGAGCTGATGCGTGGGCTAAAGCTGAATACCGTGTGTGAGGAAGCGGCTTGCCCGAATATCGGTGAATGCTGGGCCAAGAAGCACGCGACCTTCATGATCCTGGGTTCCGTCTGCACGAGAGCTTGCGCGTTTTGTAATGTGGCCACTGGGCTGCCGGATAAGCTTGATCCCTTCGAGCCCAAACGTGTGGCGGACGCCACGGCTGAGCTGGAGCTCAACCATGTGGTGGTCACTTCTGTGGATCGGGATGACCTGGATGATGGCGGTGCTGATCATTTTGCCAATACTATCCGTGCGATCCGCCGCCAATCACCGGCCACGACGATCGAAATCCTCACGCCGGATTTCAAGCACAAGGTGGATCAGGCCGTCGATATCATCGTCGACGCCAAACCTGATGTGTTTAACCATAATTTGGAAACGGTGCCGCGGCTCTATCCCGGTATCCGGCCTGGCGCGCGGTATTTCACCTCGCTTGATTTGTTGCACCGGGTGAAACGCGCCGATCCCACCATCTTCACTAAATCAGGCATGATGGTGGGCCTGGGTGAGACCCGGGAAGAGGTATTGCAAGTCATGGATGATCTGCGCGCGGCTGATGTGGATTTCATCACCATCGGTCAATACTTACAGCCGACCCCAAAACATGCTGCTGTCGATCGGTTTGTGGAACCCAAGGAATTCCATTCTTATGTGAAGATGGCCCGGGCTAAAGGCTTTCTCATGGTGTCTGCCTCGCCATTAACCCGGTCTTCGCACCATGCGGGTGATGATTTCCAGAAGCTTCAGGCGGCCCGTGAGGCGAAACTGGCCGTGGCGGCAGAGTAAGGAATCGTAAGGCAAGTTCAGGCGCCATATGCCCACCCATTGTGAGAAAAAGATTGTTCCTTATCGTGCGGACCAGATGTTTGATCTGGTGGCCGATATTGCGGCCTACCCGCAATTCTTACCGTGGTGCGTGGCGTCCCGCATTCGGTCACGCAAAGGCAATATGATCCTCGCCGATCTTATTGTGGGCTTTAAGATGATTAAAGAGCGCTTCACCTCAAAGGTGGAGTTGGTGCCCGCGGAAAACCCCGGTGATAGCCTAGCTATCAATGTGGAATATATGGATGGGCCACTGAAATCTTTGCGCAATCAATGGGCGTTCACGCCAACGGGCAATGGGGATGCCTGCGAGGTCGATTTCTTCGTTGATTTCGAGTTCCGCTCAAAAATGCTCCAACGCCTGGCCGCGGTGTTTTTCTCGGAAGTTATCAGCCGTATGGTGGGGGCCTTCGAGGACCGGGCCCAAGTGCTTTATGGCGATTTGGCCGAGGCCGAAAAACGCACGGGTCAAAAAGCGAAGACTATCATCATTGAAAGCACGGCCTAGATTGTTGCCAGTAGTCGGTCGATATGGGTGAGGGCGGCGACAATCGTCGCCCGCCTTATCGCTGGCCGGTCACCATCAAATAAATGGCGGCTGGCATCAACAGCCCCACCCCGCAGGCCATGGCCCACATAGACCAAACCGACCGGTTTTTCGTCAGATCCACCACCAGGCCCCGCCACGCCGGTGACAGACACACCGATGGCCGCTTGGCTTTGGGTGAAAAGACCATGCACCATAGCGCAGGCGGTTTCATGGCTCACCGCCCCATGGGTTGCCAGGATATCCTTTGGTACCGCCAATAACTCCTGCTTGGCTTCATTGGAATAACTGACAATGCCGCGGTCAAACACAGCAGATGAGCCAGCAAGGCTGGTTATGGCACCCGCAATCAAACCGCCTGTGCAGCTTTCTGCTGTGGCCACCATCATGGCTTTTTCCCGTGCGGAAGCACTAAGTTGTGCGACCAGGTCTAAGATCTCGAGGTCAAATTCGGCCATGTATTCCCTGCCAGTTATCGCTTAACCATGCTCATAGCAGGCATTCCTTTGCCATGGCAGTGCAAAACATTGTTGCTGAACGAATGACCGAAGATTAATCTTGCGCAAAATTTAATCACCGCAAGCTGGGAAGACCAGGGCATGACCGCATCGGTAAAACCCAGTGATAAGCGCGCCGGGACATTCTCCCGCAGGGACAAAGCACAGGCCATGGTACTCACCCGCCCACGCCATATGGGAAAGCGGACCAGCCCGGTCAATACCGATGAGCTGTTAGACGCTATCCCCGATCCGATTGTCGTGGCCAACCAACATGGTCAGATCGTCCAGATTAATTTGTCGGCAGAAGATTTCTTCAACATGCCGAAGGCCGTGTTTTTGCGTCAGGATTTGGGTGATTTATTCCCCACCGCCTCGCCAATTTTCTCCCTGGTCGATCAGGCGTTTCGCACAGGTAACTCAGTAGCGGAATACGGTATCGAGCTTGAAACCCCCAATATTGGCCTGCAAACCGTGATGGTACAGGTCGCCCCCATCGGCGTCCCTGCTGCCCATGTGGCGATCCAATTGGGTGAGCGTTCCATCGCGCGGAAGATTGACCAGCGGAACAACCAACGCCATGCCGTTCGGTCAATCTCTGGCATGGCGGCCATGCTCGCCCATGAGTTGCGCAACCCGCT
>JBCCBF010000382.1:0-2344 GCA_039814445.1 Pseudomonadota bacterium | reverse complement strand
CCCATGTGAAGGTGTCGTTTGAGACCCCGGAATACACGGCGAATTCCGATGCCATGGGCCCGTTGCGCCTGTTGGAAGCGATCCGCATTTTGAACATGCAAGACGAGGTGCGGTTTTATCAGGCCTCAACCTCTGAGCTATACGGCAAGGTCCAGGAAACCCCCCAGACCGAAACCACACCGTTCTACCCGCGTTCGCCCTATGCGGTGGCCAAGCTTTACGCCTATTGGATCACCGTCAATTACCGGGAGGCCTATAATTTTCACGCCTCAAACGGGATCTTGTTCAACCACGAAGGCCCGACCCGCGGCGAGACCTTTGTCACCCGTAAAATCACCCGCGCCGTCGCCTCAATCCATCACGGTTTTCAAAAGCGCCTGTTCCTGGGCAACATGGACGCCAAGCGCGATTGGGGCCATGCGCGCGATTTTGTCGAGGGCATGTGGCGTATCCTCCAGCAGGACAAGGCCGATGATTACGTGCTGGCCACCGGTGAGACCCATTCGGTGCGCGAGTTTGTCGATATCGCCTTCCGCCAGATCGGCCGGACGATTGATTGGCAGGGCAGCGGTGTTGAGGAAAAGGGTATCTGTGCCGATAGTGGCGATGAGCTGGTGGCTGTGGACCCCCGTTACTTCCGCCCCACCGAGGTGGATTTACTGTTGGGTGACCCGGCCAAGGCGAAACGGGTTTTGGGCTGGGAGCACAAGACCGCGTTTGAAGATTTGGTCGCCGAAATGGTCCGGGCCGATCTGAAGAATGTCCTCATGGAACGGGACCGTAAACAGGTCGATGATTGATCGTACCCCGCTTTTAAAACGCGGGCAGGATCCGGGCTTAAAACCCGATGAGATTATTCAATTCGGAGCCGCAACGACCAAGGGTTGGTCCAGTCAAACCACCCCCAATCACAACGATATGCTGCTCTATCGTGACGCCCAGGAAGACCGGCGCGCGGGCGTGGTCCGCAGCCTAATCCTGGATTGCGTGCTGGCGGCCTCGGCCATGATGGCGGGTATTGTGGTGGTGGTGCTCTGGGCCGGTAATGGCATCGGGGCGGACCAGGCGTTCTTTCTGTTATTCCTGATGATCCTGGCCACGGCTGGGTTTCTGGGTTGGCAGTACCGCATGGCCGGTAGCCGGGTGAAACAGGCGGCCTACCGACCGCTCGCGGCGGCCTATGATTTGGTCTATGGCCGCCGGGTGCCGGGTCGGCGGCTGTTACTGCCGCAATTCCATTTGTTAGGCTGTTTGCCCCGGGGGCGGGTGCGCTGGTCCGGCCATTGGTTCAGCGGCTGGCTGTTTGGCGTTCAAGGCCAGATGTTTGAAGCGGCCATATGGGACTGGGATGACCATAAGAATAGGCCCGTGCGGCTGTTCCAGGGGGTTTGCGCCCGGTTTGATTTAAAGCGCCCGTTTCAAGGCATTGTGCGGCTGCGGGCCGATGGTTCAGACGCGAAAGTCAGCGAGGGCAGCGATTTGACCCTGGCGCGCCGTTTGCTTGACCCGGCGGTGGCCCAAGCGCTCAAACGTTTGGCCAAGCACCATGCCCAGGCGCAGATCATCTTGCGGGACGGTTTGTTGTTTATCACCCTCGATCTCCAGCGGCCCTGGTATGATGGTTTAAGCCTATTTGACCCGGAGGATGGCATTGATCACATACAAGCCACCGCCCGGGATCTGGAGATTTGCTGGGGCTTGGCCGCTGCGATTGATACCGGCTGGTCGGGTTAGAAGAGGCGAGACGGTTGTGATCGGCCAGGGAACACAGGACAATAAACGCGCCACTTTTGGGCTAGGGAAAGAAAACACATGGATGTCACCTATAAATTAAGCGGCAAGCGGGTCTGGGTTGCGGGTCACCGGGGCATGGTTGGCTCGGCTATTCTGCGCCGTTTGGACGGTATGGGCTGTCAGATCCTGACCGTTGGGCGTGATATAGCGGATTTGCGGCGCCAGGATGAGGTGGAAGCCTGGATGGCTGAAACGAAACCCCAGGCGATTTTCCTGGCCGCGGCGACCGTGGGTGGTATCCACGCCAACGACACACGCCCGGCAGAGTTTTTGTACGACAATCTGATGATCGAGGGGCATGTTATTCATACAGCGCAACGACTTGGTGTCGAAAAGCTGATGTTATTGGGCTCCTCTTGCATCTACCCACGCCTGGCGAAACAACCCATGGGTGAGGACCAATTGCTCACCGGTCCCTTGGAACCCACCAATGAATGGTACGCGATTGCCAAAATTGCTGGGATCAAGCTGTGCCAAGCCTACCGGAAACAGCATGGGGCTGATTTTATCTCAGTCATGCCGACCAATCTTTACGGGCCGGGCGATAATT
>JBCCBF010000442.1:0-1500 GCA_039814445.1 Pseudomonadota bacterium | reverse complement strand
ACTGGCTGAGGGTATAAGCCGGGCTGGGATGACGGTTAGCGATCCTGTCTGGCGCCTGCCCCTTTGGAAACCCTATGGCCAGGGCTTGGACAGCCAGGTGGCGGACACCAACAACGTGACCAGCGGCGGCTTTGCCGGGGCGATTACGGCGGGGCTGTTCTTACAAAAATTCGTCCGTGAGACAAAGCGCTGGGTGCATTTCGATGTCTTTGCCTGGTCACCCAGCAGCCGTCCAGGGCGAGCGGAAGGCGGCGAGGCCCAAGCCATACGCGCGGTCTTTGCCTGGTTAGAACAGCAATACGGCACCACAGATGAAAAGGGGGCGTAAACCATGAGTGACAGTGACTTGCCACCGGCGAATGAGGCGATAGACGTGGGTACAGCCAGCCTACCGCCACCGCCATCGCCACAACAGGACCCCATATCCCAGCGGCTTGAACCCTTAGAATTATGGCGCCGGGTGCATTTGGCGATCGTCCAATCAGACGCACCGGATCTGACCATCCGGCAATACGCGATCTTGCTCTCGGTCTATATGAACGAGCCGCCGCATACGGTACGGGGCCTAGCCAGCAGCCTATCAATTTCCAAACCCGCCGTGGTCCGTGCCATCGACAGCCTATCGCGGCTGGGCTATTTGCGCCGCCGGGTTGACCCCAATGACCGACGGTCGGTGTTGATCCAACGCACGGTGCCTGGCTCAGTGTTTTTGAGCGAGTTTGCAGATTTGATGCAACGGACAAACTGGGATTATGCCGCCGAGCGTGGCGACCCCTTTGCCCGGGGTTAAAGCCGTGGCGCATCCCGATTTAGACCACCGCACCCATGTGTACCGAGATGATATGGCCGATGCGCGTTTGCGTGACCAGGTGATCGCCGAGCGCTACGTCACCGGCGAACCACACCGGATTACGCACAGCCAAGCACCGCTTTATCAACAAGCGGGCACAGAAGGGCGCTGGGGCAGTGAGCTGGTCTATGGCGAGCCGGTGTTGGTCTTTGAGCACGACCAAGCCAACGGCACCGCTTGGTGCCAGCATGAAACCGACGGTTATGTGGGGCATATCCCCTTGGAGGCCCTGTCACCACGCCAGGCCGGGGCCGCCCCCACCCACCGGGTTTGGGCTATCCAAGCCCCGCTGTTTCCCGAGGCCGATTTGAAGACCCCGGTGATCGGGTGGCGCAGTGTGGGCAGCCTGGTCAGCCTGACCGGGGCAGAGAAAAACCGCTTTTTGGAAACCACCGAGGGGGGTTGGCTGTATCAGCGCCATGTGCGCCCCCTGGACGCCCAAGACCCTGATTATATCAGCAACGCTAAACGCTTTATGGAGCAGCCCTATATTTGGGGTGGCCGCAGTGGCCGGGGGCTGGATTGCTCCGCCCTCATCCAATTCGCCCTGATGCTGGCGGGCGTCCATAACTGTCCGCGCGATACCGACCAACAACGGGCGGGTCTGGGCCAAGCCCTGCCACCAGACACCCACCGCCAGGCTGGTGATT